>NZ_JAMXXO010000009.1:0-105901 GCF_024129115.1 Acinetobacter lwoffii | reverse complement strand
GTACGAGGCATAGCGAATAGTAAAATTGGGTTTGGCGATTTGATTTTACTACTTCGCTATTTTTTTAAGCTAAAAGTGTCAACACACCCTATTGATTTTAAGGTATTTAAAGACAGGTTTTGTTTATCAACGGAAATGAAGTAACGTTAAAATGAATTTTAGATCATAAAAATCAAAAGCCTAATAATTAACAAAGCATGAAAAAAGTTCTTAAAAATCCCATTCTATTGTCATTACAATGTAATTTTGCTTTTGCTGGATAAATAGCTTACACTGGTTGCACTTCAAGCAAGTACTGTTCTTGCTTCTATTATTATTTTAAGCTGATTGTGATGTACTTTTTAGTTCAAGTATTTGAACTCAAATAAGATCTACTAGCCATAGAACTATTATGTAAACTAGGTTGTTATTAATCTCTCTCCATATAGTCACAAAAAGCTCATATCGTGTGAGTAAATATTTTGATCAAAATCAATGAATGGCATATTGCCACTGCCGCTGATGGCAATGAAATTAACGTGAAACTGGTTCCATTAAAGCGCAAGCAAAATACAATGGACGGTTTTATCTGGGTTGAGGTCGGTAAAATGATTCAATTGCCAACGGGTGAGGAATTTCAGTTCAATCTCGATGGTAAAAGTTTCTATACTGGGGTAAACCAGCTTTATCGTCTGTGTTAAGCAGATCAATATCGTAAAAAGTGGCTGATTAATATCGCCACTTTTTTAGTTTCAGGGTATCAAAACTTTGATCTTCCTGAATTTCCAGAATCTCTGCACTGTCTTCTTTCCAGTCGCCTAGTACAATTCTTCTTTTCTGGGCTAACTGATGAATGGCTGCGCGATGCGTATGACCATGGATCAGTACATCTACATCCTGTAATGCCAGCTCAACTGCATGTGGGTTGACGTCCATCACTTCATAGCTTTTAAACTGTTGTGCCTGATGGCTTTGTTGACGAAAGCGGTTGGCTAGTCTGGTTCGAAATGAGAGAGGGGTTTTTCTTAAGAAGCCAAGTAGCCAGGGATGACGAATAATCTTTTTAAAACGCTGATAGGAGACGTCATCGGTACATAGGGCATCGCCATGTTCCAGGCGAAAATGTGTTCCGGCAATGATTAGCTGATCGATTTCGGGAAGAAGCTGCCCGCCAAATCGAGCTAAAAATTTACTTCCTAAGACAAAATCCCGGTTGCCGGCCTGAAAATAGACTTGATTCCCAGCCTGAGTAAACTGTTTTAATGCAGTGACAATCTCGTCCAGCCACGGAGACGTATAATCATCACCAATCCAGGCATTGAACCAGTCACCCAAAATATACAGTTGGGTATTTTGATCTTGATACTCAGTTAATAAATCTAAAAACCCCCGAACAAGTCGAGGGTGATCAGGTGACAAATGTAAATCTGAGATAAACAGATAGATCACGAATCTTTTCCTTGTTTAATTTAATTCCTCCCGACCTCCCTTTGGAAAAGGGAGGAAAACCTTATTTTGATAAAAGGTGATTCCCTCCTTTATTAAAGGAGGGTTAGGGAGGATTTAAACTTATTCAGAAATGATTTTTGCAGATTCGATTACTACATTTTCTAGAGGAACGTCAGCGTGGTAGCCACGGTTGCCAGTACGTACGTTTTTGATTTCGTTCACAACGTCCATACCTTCAACCACTTTACCAAATACCGCATAACCCCAACCTTGAGCAGTTTTGCCAGAGTGGTTAAGGAATGAGTTGTTTTTCACGTTAATGAAGAACTGAGCAGAAGCAGAGTGCGGTGCCTGAGTACGCGCCATTGCAATCGTACCTTCGTCATTGGTCAAGCCGTTGTCTGCTTCGTTTTCGATTGCATCACGTGTTGCTTTTTCCTTGAAGTTTTCATCCATGCCGCCGCCTTGGATCATGAAACCATCAATAACACGGTGGAAAATTACGCCGTCATAAAAACCGTCACGTACGTATTCTAAAAAGTTAGCTACAGTTTTAGGTGCTTTTTCAGCATTGAGTTCTAGAACAATACGACCTTTATTGGTGTTTAATTCGACTTGAGGAAAACTCATTGTGTAATCTCCTGATCATGGACGAGTGCCATGGTTTTTTCTGAATGAGTGAAGCATAAGCAAACTACATTCGACAAGGCAAGTAAAAACATTATTTTCTTTGTTAAAAGCATAAAAATAATACCTTATTTATACGTTGATTTATCAAGGCATTTCAAATGCAGCCAGTCAGGGCGTTATATTTCGGACAGGCACGAATTGAATCATTTTCCAGTTTCGTAAAGTGTTGATATTTTAGTTTTGGGCAGCTTGCTGTATTTTCACTTTTTAAAATGAGTGAATTGAAATCAAATACCGTAGTTAGCGGTTGAGAGATTAAGCACCTATAGTTAAACTAAGGAACTTTGATAATGAATATACGTACAACTTGTACGATGAAATATTCGTTAATCCCTTTTTAACTTTAGAAGTGAATGATTGATCATGAAGCCAAATGATGTTGTGACATCTCTGCCCGAGAACCCGACCCAGAAGAACAATGCAGTCGATTCAGTGCAGCAGCAAGAACAACAACCAGGCTTGGACTTTGTACGTCAGGTCATTACTGATGATTTAGCCGCTGGTCGTACTCAACAGGTGGTGACGCGTTTTCCGCCTGAGCCGAATGGCTATTTACATATTGGCCATGTGAAAGCAATTTGCTTGAACTTCGGTATTGCTGAAGAATTTAAAGGTGTGTGTAACCTGCGTTTTGACGATACCAACCCGGATGCCGAAGAGCAGGAATATGTGGATGGTATTGCCAATGATGTGAAATGGCTGGGTTTCCAATGGGAAGGCGAGCCGCGTTATGCATCAAGCTATTTCGATCAACTTTATACCTGGGCAGTTCAGCTGATTGAGCAGGGCGATGCCTATGTGGATTTGCAAAGCCCTGAAGAGATCCGTTTGAACCGCGGTAATTTCGTTGAGCCAGGCAAAAACTCGCCACAACGCGATGCAACGGTTGCAGAAAACCTGGAGCGTTTTGAGAAAATGCGCAGCGGTGAATATGCAGAAGGTCAGGCTGTATTACGTGCCAAGATTGATATGACTTCACCGAACGTCCATATGCGTGATCCGATTCTGTATCGTATCCTGCATTCTGAACACCATCAGACTGGCGATAAATGGAAAATTTATCCAATGTATGACTATGCGCATCCATTGTCTGATGCGATTGAAGGCATTACGCATTCACTCTGTACCCTGGAATTCCAGGATCATCGTCCGTTCTATGATTGGGTAGTGGCAAAAGTTAAATCACCATCCGTGCCACGTCAGTATGAATCGAGCCGTTTGAATGTGGACTATACCATCACCTCGAAACGTAAATTACGTAAACTGGTGGAAGGTAGCTATGTTCAGGGCTGGGATGACCCACGTATGCCAACTGTAGTCGGTATGCGTCGTCGTGGTTTCACACCTGAAGGTCTACGTGATTTCTGTCAACGTGTCGGTGTATCGAAAGTTGATGGAAGTATTGTCGATGTAGCTATGCTGGAATACTGTATTCGCCAGTCTCTGGAAAATACTGCCGCTCGTGGTATGGCTGTGTTAAATCCATTAAAAGTGACTTTAACCAACTTGCCAGCCGATATGGACCTGACCCATTCACGTCATCCGAATGTCGATATGGGCGAGCGCGTTATTCCATTGACGACTGAGCTGTATATTGACCGTAAAGACTTTGAAGAAGAGCCACCAAAAGGCTTTAAACGTCTGATTCCAGGAGGTGAAGTTCGTTTACGTCATGCCTATGTCATCAAATGTGACGAAGTCATTAAAGATGAAAATGGTGAAGTGGTTGAGCTGAAATGTTCGATTGATCCTGAAACTTTAGGTAAAAATCCTGAAGGTCGTAAGGTGAAAGGCGTGATTCACTGGGTATCTGCAACAAAAGGCGTTCCTGCTGAAGTGCGTATATACGACCGTCTGTTTACGGAGTCTGATCCTGAAGTGGGCGATGACTTCTTGGCAAACCTCAACCCTGAATCATTGAAGGTGGTTCAGGCCGTGATTGAGCCTGCTTTGGCACAAGCTCAGCCAGAAGACCGTTTCCAGTTTGAGCGTGAAGGCTATTTCGTGGCAGATCAATATGATCATTCCAGCGAAAAACCGGTATTTAACCGTATTCTGGATCTTAAGGACAGCTTTAAACCAGGCAAATAAGCTGGTTTAAGTCAGAATGTAAAAAGCCCAACTCTGGTTGGGCTTTTTCAATACAACAGGGAAAATTGCATGATTGTGCGTGATAAGAATAATAGTTTGGGTTTACTGTTTGCCTGGCAGGGAACGATTCTGCCCAAGGTGCTGCCCGCATTAATCTTGGTGGTCTTTATTTCCGCTTTACTGGTGTATTTGAGTCAGGCGCATTTCGTGAGCCTTCCTGCTGTCCCGGCAATTGGCTTTACGATTTTTGGTGTCATTCTCTCGATTTTTTTAAGTTTTAGAAATACGGCCTGCTATGAGCGATGGTGGGAAGGGCGAAAGCTCTGGGGTGCGCTGATTGCCACCACGCGCCATTTATGCCGTGACAGCCATGTTCTGGACGAGCCAACCCGTGAAGTTTTGCTATATCGCATGATGCTGTTTACCCATCTATTACGGGACCGATTGAGACAACAGATGTCCAGCATTCAGGCTTATCAGACCACTGCCGGTTTTGAACCCGAATCATTCGAGCAATTGCCCATGCAAATCAATCCATCACAATGGGTGCTGGAACAGATGCAAAAAGAGCTGGTACAGCAATATAAACAGGGTAAGATCAGCGATATTATTTATAACAACCTGAATCAGCATACTGTGGCCTTGGGAGATATTCAGGCTGGTTGTGACCGAATTTTGTCAACGCCATTACCATTTTCTTATTCGGTATTATTACATCGTGCGGTTTATTCTTTTTGCTTTATCCTGCCTTTCAGTTTGCAGGCAAATTTAGGCCTGTGGACGCCGATCCTGGTCGGATTAATTGCTTATATGCTACTCGGGCTGGATGAGCTTAGTGCGGAGCTGGAAGAACCCTTTGGTCTACAAGACAATGATCTGCCGCTAGATTCAATTGTACGACTGGTAGAGCGGGAAACCCTAAGCTCTTTAGGCAAAGCACTACCTGAAGCGATTCAAGCCAAAAAAGGCTATTTAACCTAATTCCTTATCGACATCATCAAAATGTAAACACGACCTCAACCTTTCCTGCTCATCATTTATCGGTAGACTAGGCTTTGAATTAACGATGTTTAAAATTAGTCAGGTCTGACACTTTAGTTTTAGCCTGATCTTGCAATTCACGGTATTGTTGCAAACGCAGATTGGCTTTATCTCTGAGCTTCTTCTTGATGTACAGCGCCAATGCGAAACTGGTGGTGGTCAGGGTCAGGAACATGCTGTTCATAAAACTCATCATCGAGCTGATATAACCAATCGTGGTCAGACGATTCATCATATAAATCACTTGCGGGCTGCTTTCTACGCCGGTAATGGCCCAGGTACACAAATGTTCGCAATTATTAATAATCAGATGATAGTTATTTTCATGCATTCTGGACCGCATGCGGCGTACTACTTTACGACCTTTATATTTTGTCGAATCATAATGCTGCATATGAATCGGTTTGCCATGACTGAATTTTTCAATCGAGGTGATTTCAATGGGGCGTTTCTTGAATAAATGCGCAAAGCCGGAATAATGAATGACACGACCACGTCCGGCGTAAATCCCATGATGGGTATAACCGAAATGTTTAACCATAAGGTGTGCGCCTATGGGAAACCGTTTAGTCTGTTGCATATCAGAATTAAGCCATTTAAAAAGCATTGTCGTTTAATAGGAAGTGTACTGTGTTTTGCTAAATTAATCGATGCCTTGCCTGAGTTTCAGATCAGAATTGAAGAGTTATTAAGCCAAATTTAAAGGGATTTAAAGAAAGCAGAATTTAGAACATATTCTTCTGATAAAGGTTTTAAATAGCCTAAGCAAGCCTTAACATTTCTTCAAATCAAAGGGGATCAAATGAGTTGTTTAGAGTTTTCCTGCCTGATCTCTGAAGTTTTAAAGTTGGAGTTAATAAACTATGCTGAAATAGAGAAGACCAAACCCTTCAACTATAAACTTTCAAGCATAAAAAAAGCACCTGACTACGCAAGTGCTTTCTTTATACGGCTGTAACCTTGGCCGATTACTGCAATGGCAAGTGCTGAAGTTCATTCAGTTCTTTACGGCTATAGCCGCGAGATACCAGAACCTTTTTAATTCCGATGATGATTTCTTCATCAGTGGCTTTAGAAAGTGCTTCAAGAAGCTGTTCATTTGTCTTGCAAGAGCAATCATTTTCAACACAAGCAATTTGATTCTTGTGTTCATTGTGTTGTTCATTAGAAAACAACTTTTGCCAAAAACTCATAGAGCCTTCATACAACAACCTAACATAGAGTGAAATATAGCCAATTAAATAAATAAAGCAATAGGACCTATGTGATAAAAGCAGCAGTCAGGCTAGAAAATTTCCGATTGAAGCCCGAAGGTCTAACGATATTTCTTGCTGTACAAGTCAATATTTATTATTAAACATATGATTTTAAATATAAAAAATGGAGCTTTAAAAAGCTCCATTATTGTAACAATATAATAAATTGAAACAAACTCTTTATACTTTTTCTAATAAGACACCCGTCTCAACATGGTGCGTATACGGGAACTGGTCAAACATGGCGAACTTGCTGATTCTATGCGTTTGAGACAACTGTTTCAGATTGTCATATAAGGTATCTGGATTACAAGAAATGTAAATAATACGCTGGAAACGCTGTAACAGTTTCAGCGTTTCATCATCAATACCAGCACGCGGTGGATCGACAAATACCGTATCAAAATCATAAGTCGAAATGTCAATTTGTGCTTCCTGCAAACGACGGAAAACACGTTCGCCATTATAGGCTTGAGTGAATTCTTCGGCAGACAGACGCGCAACCTGAATATTTTCAATCTGGTTCTGCTCAATATTCCACTCAGCTGCATAAACTGAAGATTTGGCTAATTCAGTGGCCAAAACACGGCGGAATTTGGTCGAAAGCGGCAGGGTAAAGTTCCCATTGCCACAGTAGAGTTCCAGCAAATCTTTATCTGATTGTTCCGCTGCATCACATGCCCATTCCAGCATTTTTTGACAAACTTGTGCATTCGGCTGAGTGAAGCTGCTTTCGATCTGCTTGTATTTATAGCGACGATCAAAGACCGATAGCTCTTCCACCACATATTCATCAGTCAGGACGAATTTCTGGCCACGGCTTCGGCCAATCAGTTTGATATTCAGCTTTTCCGCCAGGGCTTTCGCGGCAGGTTCCCAGCTTTCATCCAGCTTGCGGTGATAAATCAGGGATACCAGAACCTGACCACTTAACGTCGCCAGAAAATGGACTTCAAATAGACGATGACCCAGATTGGCATCTGCCTTGAATGCTGCCAGTAGTTGCGGCATCAAGTCATTAATACTGCGGTCTGCAATTGGAAATTCATCAATACGAATCACTTTTTTATTGTTGTTTTCGTCACGTTCGAACATGGCATAAAACAGATCATCTTCAGTATGCCAGATCCGGAATTCAGCACGCATGCGGAAATATTTTTCAGGAGACTGGAATACTTCTAAAGCAGGTGGTTGATATTCGGCAAACTGAGCGCTGATGCGTTCAATTTTGGCTTCAAGTTGTTGCTGATAAGATGAAGTCATATGCAGTAAGAAATCGCAAATATTTTAAAGCGCAAATGGTAGCAAAAAATTGCCGATCTGCCTAAGCCTATTGTAGTCAAGCCGCTTTAAAAGCTGCATAAAAAAGACCAAACCTTCTGAGGAGAGAGGTTTGGCCATAAAGAGGAAAGATTTAAGCTAAAAATGCTGAGATGATTGGACTGATTTAGAGATTATCCATCGTCATCAAGCTGGCATTGCCGCCTGCCGCCGCCGTGTTGATACTGATCGCGCGTTCAATCACAAATCGCTCGACCGGAATATCATAGTTGCCCGAAGTTAAATGGGTGATACCAATAATTGGACCTTGGCGTGTTGCAATGCGTTTCTGCAAGTCAATCAGTTCAGTAGTGTCACCATGATGCAGGACGGCCTCGAATACACCTGTTTCAATATCCCGGACCACTTTAAATTGCTTGCTAACCGCGGCTGGCATGGTTGGTAAATATTTCAGAATAAAAGTATTGTTTGCCAGTACCGCAGGACGACTGCCAACCGATAAAATCGCCAGAATTTGCTGAATCTGGTCTTGATCCCTATGTGCTAACGAGAGAACGCTTTCACGTGGCAAGATCATGTACTGATTTTCCTCACCGGTTGGACCTTGCAGGCTAAAGCTTTGACCAGTCGCAATTTGCATAGGTGCTTTTAAAGATAAAGTTGGGAAAGTTTTAGCTAACCAAGCTTTAAACTCCTGAACAAGGTGATTTTCAACAAGGGCTGGCTCCGCTTGAACTGCATAAGGCTGAGCCAGTTTTTTCTCGGATACGTGATGCATTAAACGGTAGATATACAACGGGCCACCCGCTTTCGGGCCGGTGCCGGACAAGCCTTCACCGCCAAATGGCTGGACACCCACGACAGCACCAACGATATTGCGGTTGATATACAGGTTGCCGACTTCTGCTCGCGCAATCACGGTTTGCATGGTTTCATCAATGCGCGTGTGCAAACCCATAGTCAGGCCATAGCCCTTACTGTTGATCTGCTCTAATAACTGTTCCAGTTCGCCATATTTATAGCTGATCAGATGCAGTACCGGACCAAATACTTCACGTTCCAGATCATCCAGATTCGGCAGTTCAATCAGGGTTGGTACAATGAATGTTCCTGAAGTTAATTCTGTCTGGTCTTGATTAAACGTCAACTGATGAACTTTATGACCTTTGCTGCGCATCTGCTCAATATGCTTTTGGATATTTTGTTGGGCTTCTGCATCAATCACTGGACCAATATCGGTTTTAAGCAAGATCGGATTGCCAACACGCAACTGTTGCATGGCGCCTTTAAGCATGTTGCGCACAGCCTCCATATTATCCTCTTGAACACAAAGGACACGCAGGGCAGAACAGCGCTGACCGGCACTGTCATAAGCAGAGCTCACAACATCCAGCACCACCTGTTCAGTCAGTGCAGATGAATCCACAATCATGGCATTTTGACCACCGGTCTCAGCAATCAGGGTGACGCTTTCTCCAAACTGGTTTAGCCGTTCTGCAACGGTTTTTTGCAGAATTTGTGCGACCTCGGTGGAACCGGTAAACATGATGCCTTGAATACGCGAATCTGCAGTGAGCTGCGCACCAATGGTTTCACCGCGCCCAGGTAGCAGCTGTAACACATCCTGCGGAATACCGGCTTCCCATAAAATCTGCACGGCTTGTGCTGCAATCAGCGGCGTTTGTTCAGCTGGTTTGGCAATCACAGTATTACCTGCCACCAGTGCCGCTGAAATCTGACCGGTAAAAATTGCCAACGGGAAATTCCATGGACTGATACACAGCACGGTGCCTAAAGGCTGGATCTGTACATTATCGCTAAAATCCAAAACTTGAGCTGCATAATAACGCATGAAATCTATCGCTTCACGTACTTCGGCAATGGCATTGGCATAGGTTTTACCTGCTTCACGGGAAAGAAGAACCATGAGCGGAAGCAAACGCTGTTCCATCAGTTCTGCGGCTCTATTCAGGCAGGCAGCACGCTCATTTTTTGGCAGATTGGCCCAGAAACTTTGTGCATTAACTGCTTGGGCGAGTGCAATTTCGGCCTGTTCAGAAGTTACTTCATAGACCGTGCCGACCACATCCTGATGTTGTGCCGGATTGATCACTGTAACTGCATGGGTCGTATCCACGCTGCTAAATGCCGTTCCCATAGCAGCTGCCTGAAATTGCGTACTTGCCAGACTGGATGCGACTTCATTTAAAATACTGAGTTCAGCATCATTGGCCAAATCGAGTCCTGAAGAGTTAATGCGTGCATCAGCATAAAGATCTTGCGGATAAGGAATACGAGGATGCTTGGCACCCAATACGCTTTCCTGTTTTGACGCCTTTAAAATGGTTTGCTGTGGATTTTCAATTAAATCCTCAATGTTTAAAGTTTTGTCGGCAATACGATTGACGAAGGACGTATTAGCACCATTTTCCAGTAAACGGCGTACCAGATAAGCCAATAAGGTTTCATGATTGCCGACTGGCGCATAGATCCGGCAGGGTACACCGAGTTTATTTTTCGATGGGTCGCCCACGACATTTTCATATAGCGGTTCGCCCATGCCATGCAGACATTGAAACTCATATTGGCCGGCATAGTATTGCTCGGGTTGCGCCAGTTGATAGATCGTCGCTACCGTTTGTGCATTGTGAGTGGCAAATTGCGGGTAGATGTAATCCGGTTCAGCTAGCAGCTTACGCGCACAAGCAATATAAGACAGATCCGTATGCACCTTACGAGTAAATACCGGATAATCTGACATTCCATCAATTTGGGCTTTCTTGATTTCGCTGTCCCAATATGCGCCTTTGACCAGACGAATCATCAAGCGTTTCTGGCTGCGCTTCGCCAGATCAATGATGTAATCCACTACATAGAAGCAGCGTTTCTGATAGGCCTGAATCACAAAGCCAATGCCTTTCCAGTCCTGTAATTGTGGTTCAAAACACAGGCGTTCTAACAGTTCCAGCGAAATTTCAAGGCGATCGCTTTCTTCAGCATCGATATTTAAACCAATATTGTATTGCTTGGACAAGACCGCGAGTTTCAGTACTTTTGCATAGAGCTCATCATGCACGCGATCCATTTGTGAGCGCTGATAACGTGGATGCAGCGCAGAGAGCTTGATAGAAATTCCGGGACCATCATAAACATCTTTATCCTGCGAAGATTGACCAATGGCATGAATGGCTTGCTGATAATCCTGATAATAACGTTCAGCATCCGGATCGGTCAGTGCAGCTTCACCCAGCATGTCATAGGAGTAGCGGAAGCCTTTTTCTTCAAGCGGTTCGGCATTTTTTAATGCTTCATCAATGGTTTCACCCGTAACAAACTGCTCGCCCATCATGCGCATGGCAACATCCACGGCCTTACGGATAATCCTGCGGCCACTGCGTGCCAAAAGGCCAGTTAATAAACTAGACAGGCTTTTTTGCTGTGGGGTTTCCATCAGCTTGCCAGTCAGCATCAGTCCCCAGGCGGCCGCATTCACAAACATCAGCTGACTCTGGCCCAAATGTTCTTTCCAGTTACCTTGATTGATTTTGTCTCGGATCAGCAGGTCACGTGTGGCTTTGTCCGGAATCCGCAGCAAGGCTTCTGCCAGACACATCAGAGCAATGCCTTCCTGAGAAGATAAAGAAAATTCCTGCAATAAGCCCTGTACGATACCGGCTTTCCCAGTGGAACTTTTGCGCTCACGCAAGGAATGTGCGAGATCAAAGGCAAGCGCCTGAATCTTGTCACTCATCTCGGAAGAAATTTCACTATGGGCCAATAACTCTTCGACGCATTCAGTTTCAGCACGACGCCATGCCGTATTAATACGTTCTTCGTATTGGTTTTTATGTTTAAATTCAGCAATATAATTCGAGTGCTGGGCTGAATCTAAAATTGAATCTGGGCGGAGAGTGGTTGGCATAGTGACTTCCTGTACTGCGTCAATCAGTTCTTTGAGGTGAATGAGTTTTAATCTATAATCACAGAATATTTGACGAATATCTCACTATAGTTTTCGCTTTTTTTAGAGAATAATTTTAATGCCAAGTCCTTATTTGAACCTTGACCGTATAGATATTCGTATACTGGGTTTATTGCAATCCGATGCCAAGCTCTCCAATATCAAACTGGCTGAACTGGTCAATCTGTCGCCTACGGCAGCCTTGGCGCGTGTACAAAAGCTGACCCGGGAAGGTTTTATTGTGGGCTATGAAGCGCGCCTCAATCCAATAATGTTGAATAATGGTTTTGTGGTCTTTGTTGAAATTTTACTGGATAAAACCACACCGAATGTTTTAGATGAATTTTCCCATGCAGTTCGGCAGATTCCTGAGATTATCGAGTGTCATATGATCAGTGGCGGTTTTGATTTTGTGGTGAAAATCCGCTGTGCCAATATGGACGAGTTCCGGAAAATTTCAGGTCAGATCTTGTGGCAATTGCCCGGAATTAAAGAAACGCGCAGTTATCCGGTGATGGAAGTAATTAAAGAAAGTCAGCAGATCCATCTGAAAATGCCGGGAAAAGCTAAATAATTCGCAACCGCTTCATCCGAAAAGATAAAAATATAAAAGGGACAATTCAGTCCCTTTTATATTCAAGTAAGAAGATGATTATTTTTCCATTTCTGCCATTTCTTTTTGATACTCGGCTTTAGCCATTTCAAAACGATGTACTACATCTTCACTAGGTGCTTTATCCAGCAGACTGACGATGATAATGCTGAGGGTAGCCAGAATAAAGCCCGGAATAATCTCATACAGACCGGTATCACCCATGTAATTTTTCCAGACAATTACAGTCACGGCACCGACCACCATACCGACAATCGCGCCGTTGAGGGTCATTCGTTTCCAGAATAGCGACAAGATAATCAGTGGGCCAAATGCGGCACCAAA
The DNA here is from genome assembly GCF_024129115.1 of Acinetobacter lwoffii. GTDB lineage: Bacteria > Pseudomonadota > Gammaproteobacteria > Pseudomonadales > Moraxellaceae > Acinetobacter > Acinetobacter lwoffii_T. Next base: position 93,216 of record NZ_JAMXXO010000009.1, on the reverse strand, counting down.
ACCTGCCCAGGCATAAGCCACCAGTCCTAAAACCTTACTATTCGGATTAATCGCCAGTGAAATGGCAATCAGGGCAATCACCAAGACCATGCCACGACCGACCCAGATCAGTTCTTTCTGTGAGGCATTTTTACGCAGGAAATTCTTATATAAATCTTCGGTCAGGGTGGTTGAGCAGACCAGAAGCTGACAGCTCAAGGTGCTCATAATTGCCGCCAAGATAGCAGCCAGAATGATTCCGGCAATCCATGGATTAAACAGGATTTTGGTCAACTCCATAAATACCGTTTCAGGGTTTTGATTCACCACCGAAGCCAATGCGGGATTGACACTGAAGTAGGCAATACCGATATAACCGGCAGCCACTGCACCGCCTAGGCATAGAATCATCCAGGTCATGCCAATACGGCGTGCAGCAGGAATGGTTTTGACCGAATCTGCTGCCATAAAACGCACCAGAATATGCGGCTGACCAAAATAACCCAAGCCCCAAGCCAGACTGGAAATAATCGCAACGGTGCTTAAACCTTCAAGCATGCTTGAAGCATGTGGGCGAGCCGATTCAAGGATGACACTCACTTGCTGGCTGTTGTCGCCCAGAGCCAAGAAGGTAATGATCGGAGTCAGCAATAAGGCAAAAATCATCAAACCGGCTTGGAATGTATCTGTCCAGCTGATCGCCAAAAAGCCACCAATACAAACATAAAGAATCGTCGCCATCGCACCAATCACAAGCGCTGTGGTGTAATCCCAGCCAAACAGGCTTTCAAACAGTCGTGCACCTGCGACCATGCCTGAGGCACAATAAATTGCAAAGAACACCAGAATCACCAAGGCAGACAAGACCCGTAAAATACGTTTACGATCGGAAAAACGGCTGGTGAAATAATCCGGCAAGGTCAGGGCATTGTTCTGATATTCGGTATGGGCACGCAGTCGACCTGCCACCAGTAACCAGTTCAGCCATGCACCGATAATCAAACCGATTGCAATCCAGGCTTCTGACAGGCCAGACAGGTAAATGGCTCCCGGAAGACCCATCAACAGCCAGCCACTCATATCCGATGCGCCCGCTGAAAGTGCAGTGACCACACTGCCCAGACTCCGTCCACCTAGAATATATTCGTCAAAATTGGAGGTGGCACGATAAGCATATAAACCGATTGCAATCATGGCGATAATATAAAACATGAAGGTAATCAGGGTGGGGTTTAAATAAGTCATAGGCAGGTCATCCTGTAAATATGGAAATCATCGTCCAAGATGATTTTTTGTACTGAGATCGCAAGGAGGTGATTCAAGCATGGTTTAAAAATTACACTCTGTAACAATTACACAGCTTTTATGTATACCTATTGTAAATAGAGTAGTAATTCACTGAAATTGAATTAGGAATAACTTAAGCGGGTAAAAGGCAATACGACGTCGAATTCAGGGGAAAAGTAGAAATTTTGAATAAATAATGAAAATATTTGAATTTTAGCTAACTGCTTACACAATCTTACAAAACTCACAGCTTTAGCGTATTGGTAATAAATCGTAGCAAATCTAGGTTAAAGTCTTCCTATTAGGCCTGTATTTGTTTGCTCATATTAATGTCACACCAAATACGGTGCATCGCCAAGAGTATTTTTTAGTGGACAATATGCTTCAAATCGAACCGACCCGCATTGAACGTGATTTATTGGGGGAAAAACAAATCCCGTTGCATAGCTATTATGGGATTCATACCTTACGTGCCATCGAAAATTTTAAGATTTCTGGATTGGCGGTGGGGCAACAAACGCACTTTATTCGTGCTTTGGCCCAAGTGAAAAAAGCTTCGGCACAAGCCAATCTGCACTTTCAAAAATTGTCCGAGCAGACCAGTACTGCCATTCAGAAAGCTTGTGATGAATTGATTCAGCATCCGGAAGCGTGGCAAACGGCATTTCCACTCGATCCTTATCAGGGCGGTGCCGGAACTTCCATCAATATGAATGCCAATGAGGTAATTGCCAATATTGCACTTGAAATGTCAGGTTATCAGAAAGGCGATTATCACATTCTGCATCCGAATGATCATGTCAATACTTCGCAATCAACCAATGATGTCTATCCAACGGCTTTGCGTCTGGCGACCTATAGCAGTCTAGATGAGTTATTGAGCGTGCTTAAAGCATTGATTGACTGTATCGACCATAAAGCTGCCGAATTTGAATATGTCATCAAGATGGGACGTACCCAGTTACAAGATGCAGTTCCGATGACCATGGAACAGGAATTCCGGGCATTTGCCACCTTATTAAAAGAAGACCTGAAGCTGATTGGGCAGATGCGACAGTTATTGCTAGAAGTCAATTTAGGCGCCACCGCCATTGGGACCGGGGTGAATACACCGCCGGGCTATGCCAAGCAGGTGGTAGAAACCTTGGCGCATCTGACTGGTCTGCCTTTAAAAGGAGCCACAGATTATGTCGAGGCGACCAGTGATTGTGGCGTCTTTATTATTCTGTCGAGCAGTTTAAAACGTCTGGCGGTAAAACTGTCCAAAATCTGTAATGATCTGCGCTTGCTCAGCTCAGGGCCACGTACCGGGCTGGCTGAAATCCGTTTACCCGAATTGCAGGCAGGTTCTTCGATCATGCCGGCAAAAATCAATCCGGTGATTCCGGAAGTTGTGAATCAGATTGCCTTCCGGGTGATTGGTAATGACTTAACCATTACTATGGCTGCGGAAGCCGGGCAGCTACAATTGAATGTCATGGAACCTGTGATTGCCGTGGCGATGAATGAATCGATTCAGTTGTTGACCCAAGGCATGCAAACCTTGAATCAAAAATGTATTGCTGGTATTCAGGCCAACGAGCAGATTTGCTTAAGTTCCGTCATGCGCAGTGTCGGGATTGTGACCTTGCTTGAACCGATTCTGGGACATGCCAAATGTGATGAAATCGGCAAACAATGTATGCGCGAAAATAAAACTGTGCCACAAGTGGTATTAGAGCTAGGTTTATTGAGTGAAGCGCAATTAGAAGAGATTTTTGCATTTGAAAATCTGGTGTCTGAAATCCCTTCAGCAGAGAATCAGCTCGAACAGGTTTCTTAACATACATATACCTATTAAATCGTCTGAAACAGCGAATCGTTGCTATTTTGATAATTTGCCTCAAGTTCAGGATGTGGATTTGAGGCATTTTCATCTAGACTAGAGCCTGAACTATATTTGGCTGGGTAAATGGCGATGTTTGATAAAATCAGTGCATTATTTAAAAGTAATAAACCGACTGCTGCACAGCTATATTTAGAAGAGCAGAATATCCAGTATGTAGAAGGGACTGGTTTTATCGTCGATGGTATTCAACTCAATCAGGAATTGGGTGCACGATTAGAGTATTTGTCCAATCGCCGTTTAAAACAGTTTGATGATTTAAAAGCGTTATATGATACCGCGATGCTAATCAATGAAAAAATTGATCTGGAAATTGCTCATCAGCGTTTTAATGCGACTTTAGGCAATACCAAAGAAAACCTGCTGCAATTCAAAATGATCCTAAAGAAGTTAAATGATTATTATCGTAACTTTCTGCGCGATCAAAAATAAGCTGCAAAAGTGGCTTAAAATCGAAGTATATGGATGTGGCAAGACTGCATAAAAATAACAAAATATCCTGAGATCATCGTGCTAGTATAAGCCTCAGGTTATTTAGACTTTAAAGCTATATCCATGTTCCAACAAGAAATTTCCCAACTCAATTTACCACAGCTCAAAGCAGGCGAGAAACGTTGGTTAGGCAATCTGCAAGGTTCGTCAACTGCATTATTGCTTAAAGAAATCGTGCAGCAGCAATCGCGTTTATTTATCGTGATTGCACGTAATAATCAGCATTTGGGTCAACTGGAAAGTGAACTGGAATTTTATGGGATTAAACCCACGATTTTTCCAGATTGGGAAATCTTGCCTTATGACCGTCTCTCCCCACATCAGGATATTGTCTCGGAACGTCTGGCAATCTTATCCAATATGCCCAAAACTGGCGTACTGTTGCTGTCCGCCTCAACTTTGGCACAACGTGTGGCGCCGACCTCATGGATTCTGGGTGAGCATTTCGATATTCATGTCGGTCAGAAATTTGATCTGGAACAACAAAAGAAAAAGCTGATTCAGGCAGGTTATCATCTGGTCGATACCGTCTATGATCCGGGTGAATTCGCGGTACGCGGCAGTATCATGGATATCTACGCATCGGGACAGGAAGCACCGATTCGGATTGACCTGTTCGATGATGAAATTGAAAGCCTGAAATTTTTTGATTCCGAAACTCAGCGCACCACGCAAAGTTTGCAGCAGTTTACCGTATTGCCCGCACAGGAATTTCCGCTTAAGGAAGGCCGTGCCACTTTCCGTGACCGTTATGCCGAATTTTTCCCGACCGCGAATCCAAAGAAAAACCCGATCTATCAGGATGTGATGGATGGCATAGTCTCACCGGGAATCGAGTTTTATTTGCCCTTGTTTTTCAGCGCTGAAGCCATGCAAGGTCAAAGTTCGCTAATTTCGTACTTACCTAAGAATGGCATTGTCATTACAGATAAGGCTTTGGACGAAAGTCTGAGCCAGTTTTGGCAAGATGTAGTGCGCCGTTATGAAGATCGTCGCCACAATGTCGACCAACCGATCATGCCGCCTGAAAGCCTGTTTTTTCAGACCAATCAAGTGCTGGAGCAGCTGAACCAGTTTGCACGCATCATTGCCGCACAAACATCTTTTGATCAAAAAGCTGGGGTATTGAATCTTGATACCCAGTTGCCACCGCGTCTGCCCGTAGATCCGAAACGTGAAAAACCGTTTCATGAAGTCAAAAAATATATTGATCAGGCTAATCATCCGGTACTGCTGGTGGCTGAAAGTGCTGGACGCCGTGAAAGTCTTAAAGATGCATTAAGACCAAGTCTGGGTGATATCCCCACGGTTGAAAATTTTGATAGTTTTATTCAATCTCTGTATGCAATTGCCATTACCAATGCGCCTTTAGAGCGTGGTCTGGTATTGACCGATCGTGTCAGCGTAATTTCTGAAAATCAGCTGTATGAACATCGCGTGGTACAGCGCCGTCGCAAACGTCAACAGGAAGTTTCCGAAGAGTTTCTGATCCGAAGTCTAACTGAGCTGACCATGGGCGCGCCTGTGGTGCATATCGATTATGGGGTCGGACGTTATGCTGGTCTGGTCACCTTAAGTATTGATGATCAGGATCACGAATTTTTGCAGCTGGATTATGCGGATGCCGCCAAAGTGTATGTGCCGGTGACCAATCTGCATTTAATCAGCCGGTATAGTGGTGGTGATCCGGATCTGGCACCGTTACATAAGCTCGGTACAGATGCTTGGAATAAAGCCAAACGTAAAGCACTGGAACAGATTCACGATGTCGCGGCCGAATTGCTGCATATTCAGGCACGGCGTTCTTCCAAACCTGGAATCAGTTTTGAAGTCGATCAAAGCCTGTATATGCAATTTTCTAGTGGCTTTGCCTATGAAGAAACACTGGATCAGGCCAATGCGATTGAAGCCACACTGCATGACATGCAGCAGGCCAAGCCGATGGATCGACTGGTGTGTGGTGATGTGGGTTTCGGCAAGACAGAAGTCGCGATGCGTGCCGCATTTGTTGCAGTGCAGAATAATCGGCAGGTGGCGATTCTGGTACCAACCACCTTGCTGGCACAGCAGCATTATGATTCATTCAAAGACCGCTTTGCCGACTGGCCGGTCCGGATTGAAGTGCTGTCACGTTTCGGTTCTTCCAAAGCACATACTAAGACCATTGACGACCTCATTGAAGGTAAAGTCGATATTGTGATTGGTACACATAAGATTTTGCAGGAAAATGTCCAGTTTAAGAATCTCGGTCTGATGATTGTCGATGAAGAGCATCGTTTCGGTGTGCGCGACAAGGAGCGAATCAAGGCCATGCGTGCCGATGTTGATATGCTGACACTGACTGCGACTCCAATTCCACGTACGCTGAATATGGCCTTTAGTGGCATGCGTGATCTGTCGATTATCGCCACACCGCCGGCACGCCGTCTTGCGGTGAAAACCTTTGTGCAGGAACATACCGATGACACCATTAAAGAAGCGATTCTGCGTGAATTGCTGCGCGGTGGTCAGGTTTATTTTCTGCATAATGAAGTTGATACAATCGATCGTGCCGCCGAGCATATCCGTAAACTGGTGCCGGAAGCGCGGGTGATTGTGGCCCACGGACAGATGCGTGAACGTGAACTGGAGCAGGTGATGCAGCAGTTCTATCACAAGGAATACAATGTTCTGGTATGTTCGACCATTATTGAAACCGGGATTGATGTTCCGAATGCCAACACCATTCTGATTGAACGTGCCGACAAACTGGGCCTGGCGCAATTACATCAGCTACGCGGACGTGTAGGGCGCTCACATCATCAGGCTTATGCATATTTGATGGTACCGTCATTAAAAGCCTTAAAAGGTGATGCAGAAAAACGTCTGGATGCCATTCAGCGTGCTTCAACTTTGGGTGCCGGTTTTATGCTGGCAACTGAAGATCTGGAAATTCGCGGCGCAGGTGAATTACTCGGTGAACAGCAGAGTGGTTCGATGCAGGCGATTGGTTATAGCCTGTATATGGAAATGCTGGAAAAAGCCACCAAAGCCATTCAAAAAGGTAAAACGCCAAACTTCGACGCACCATTGTCATTGACTGCCGAAATTACCCTGCATATGCCAGCACTGATTCCGGATGAATATCTGGGTGATGTGCATCAACGTCTGTTGTTCTATAAACGCATCAGTAATACCGATACCCAGGAAAAGCTGGATAATATCCGGATGGAATTGATTGATCGTTTTGGTATACCGCCGCAACCGGTCAAACAGCTCTTTGCTGTACATCAGATTCGATTGAAAGCCGAGCAGCTTGGTATTACTAAAATTGATATCAGCAGTCAGGGTGGGCATATTGAATTTGCACCGGATACTCCGGTTCAAGCCATGACGATTATCCAGATGATGCAGAAACATCCGACCTATTTCCGGATGGATGGCGGTCAACGTCTAAAAGTCATGGTCATGCTGGAAGACTATCAAAAGCGGATTCAGTTTATACAGGATTTACTGGACAGTCTGCTTAAAGAATTGCACTGATTTTATTCGATTAAATCAGCCTGAAAATTCAGTTTGGATTTCATTTTCCAATGAAGTTTGCAGGAACAACAGGCTTGATTTTTTTAATGAATTGTTTACAGTAATTGTTGTGATGTGCTTCGCAACAAATCATGAGAATTTGTCTTTAAACACATTGCTTTCAATATTCAGCTTCAGTTGGATATGTTAGTATTAGCCATCATTCTAATTTTGCATCATTTATAAAGATATGTTTAGTTTGCATCCACAACTTGCTCAAGATACGTTTTTTGTAGGCGACTTTCCTTTGTCAACATGTCGTTTGATGAATGATATGCAATTTCCCTGGCTCATTCTGATTCCACGTGTGCCGGGTGTCTCTGAATTATATGAATTGAGCCAAGCTGACCAAGAGCAGTTTTTAAGAGAGTCAAGCTGGTTATCAAGCCAGCTGGCACGTGTTTTCCGTGCAGATAAAATGAATGTAGCAGCGCTGGGTAATATGGTGCCGCAATTGCATTTTCATCATGTAGTTCGTTATCAGAACGACGTTGCATGGCCGAAGCCTGTTTGGGGTACACCTGCTGTTCCTTATAGCAGTGAAGTATTGGCACATATGCGTCAAACCTTAATGCTGGCTTTACGTGGTCAGGGCGACATGCCATTTGACTGGCGCATGGACTAATCAGCCAAGGCATTCCGAGAACCATGAACAGTTGCGGACTTCAGGGAGTGAGTGAGTGCAATTAGACGACTGGATTCAAAAAGAACCCCATCAGTTTGAGTATTTCCATCGCATGATGGGATACATCATGCTGTCTGTGGTTCTGGTCGTCTTTCATTACACTGAACCAGATACCCAGTATCAGCTTTTTGTTCCATTTTTTTTGTTTCTGGTTTTGCTAATTACACCGAAACTATCTCGCTGGCTGATCTATCGTCATGATTATCACATCCGGCGTAATATTCTTTTCCTGATTGATGTCATTGTCATTTCGGTGGTTTTGGCGGCCGTGCATCTGGACTTGGTCTTGTCCTTGCTGGGTCTGGTCGCAGTGCTCTATACCGCGATCAGCAATAAAATTTCATTTATGATGGCATCTCTAGCCAGCCTGATCGGGATTACGCTTTTTTATCTGGCCAATATTCTGGTCTTTGGGTTTAATAATTATTTCGAACCGACCAGCAGTGAGTTGACCGTTTTAGGCTTTATCTGTCTGATTACCTATTTTGGTGTCGGAAGTTTTTATCAAAGTGGTCGTGTGCAATACATGACCCAGAAAAAAGACCATTATTTCGAACAGATGAACCGTTATATGGAATTTGCCAATCAGCTGAGTCGCTATGCGCCCGTGCAGTTATGGCAATCCATTATGAAAGGTGAATCTGAAGCCAAAATTGAATATAAACGTAAAAAGTTGACGATCTTTTTCTCTGATATTCAAGGCTTTACAGAGCTATCTGAAACTCTGATTCCAGATGATTTAGCATTCCTGTTGAATGACTATCTTCGGCATATGACCGAAATCGCTAAAAATTATGAAGCGACTGTCGATAAATTCATGGGTGATGCCATCCTGATTTTCTTTGGTGATCCGAACTCCGAAGGTGTGGAACAGGATGCTAAGAACTGTATGGAAATGGCATTGGCGATGCGTCAGCAAATGAAATTGCTGCGGGAACGCTGGATTAAAATGGGTTATCCGCCACTGCATATCCGCATGGGGATTTCAACCGGTTATTGCCACGTAGGGAATTATGGGGCTACGCATCGTATGGCTTATACCATTGTAGGACGTGATGCCAATCTGGCAGCGCGTTTGCAAAGTGCAGCGGAAGTCGATGAAATCCTGATTTCGGAAGATACTCATAATCTGATCAAAGATGATTATCTTTGTGCACCGAAAAAGCCGATATTCTTGAAAGGCATTAAAGCACCTGTAAGAACCTGGCAGGTCATGGAAAAATATGCGTCTCAGAAAGTCGAGTATCAGCGCTGGTTCGATTATGAATATAAGGGCTTCCATTTATTGCTGAATCTGGATGAAGTGCAAAACTTTGAATATCCTGAGCTGATTCATGTGTTAGAAAAAATGATTAAACGCATTGAAACTCAGCAGAAAATGACCAATTCACAAGGCATTGTCAAACTGAAGCTTGAAGATGAAGTGATTGAACACATTTAAAGTTCATGTAAATTTACTTTAATTGTTTCTTATAAAGAGAAAAAAACCACGCCTGAGCGTGGTTTTTTATTTAACTATGAAACGAAAGTATTAGTGATTTTCTGAAGCATGGTTAATGGTGTATTTTGGAATTTCAATTTCCAGATCTTCACCGTCCAGTTTAACCTGACAAGAAAGACGTGAATCAGGTTCTAGACCCCAGGCACGATCGAGTAAGTCAGCTTCAACATCATCCATTTCTTCCAGGCTGTCAAAACCTTTGCGTACCACTACATGGCAGGTGGTACACGCTGCTGACATATCGCAAGCATGTTCGATTTTAATGCCATTTTTTAGCAGGCTTTCGCAAAGATTGGCATTTTGTTCGACTTCAAACTCAGCACCTTCGGGGCAAATCTGCGCATGTGGAAGAACTTTAATACGTGGCATAGTCGTTACCTTAAATTAGTTTGAGTTTGACCAGTCGTCGAGTTTAGTGCCCTTAAGAGCTGCATCAATATGTTGATTCATACGTGCTGCTGCAAAAGCATCACTATGTATTTTAAGCTGTTCAACGGCAGATTCAATCGCTTTGATATCTGAACCCTGAAGCTGAGTTTCAAGTTGTGCTTGCGCAGTTTGCAGTGCTGCAAGTTGATCTTCAGTCAACAGACCGGCATCCGCTTTGAGTGCCTGAACCAGTGCTTCCAGCTCACGCTGTGCTTCCACTTTGGTTTCATTCAAATGACGAAGATTCTTATCTTCTTCAGCGAACTTATAACCGTCTAGCAACAGACGTTCAGTATCTTCACCCGATAAACCATAAGATGGTTTGATATCGATTTGAGCCGTCACGCCAGAGGTGGTTTCTTTGGCAGATACAGTCAGCAAGCCATCTGCATCGACCTGGAACGTCACTTCAATACGTGCCTGACCGGCAGTCATTGGTGGAATGCCATGCAGGACAAAACGCCCTAAACTACGGCAATGATCAACCAGATCACGTTCACCTTGAACCACATGAATCAACATGGCAGTCTGGCCATCTTGATAAGTCGTAAATTCCTGACGACGAGCGACTGGAATCGCAGTATTACGCGAAATTAATCGTTCAACCAGTCCGCCCATGGTTTCAAGACCAAGAGACAGAGGCGTCACGTCTAATAGTAATGAGCCATCAGTTGAGTTGCCAATCAATTGGTTCGCAGTAATTGATGCGCCAATAGCAACCACTTCATCCGGATTAATAGTGCATAGTGGTTCTTGATTGAATACTTCACGCACGGCTTTTTGTACTGCATAAGAACGGGTTGAGCCACCGACCAAAACGACATTTTGAATGTCATCCAGTTCAAGCTTGGCATCACGCATCACACGCTTACATACGCTGATGGTCTTATCCAAAGCAACTTTAATGATCTCTTCAAATGTCGGACGGTCAAGCGTCAATACCTGATCAAGCAATTTGAGTTGAACTGAATCTGCATCAGACAAAGCTTCTTTGGCTTTACGTGCTGCAACCACAAAATGTGCATATTCTGCATCATTCAAGGTGTCAATATTCAGTTGTTTCTTGGCCCATTTCAGGATCAAACGATCTAGGTCATCACCACCGAGGGCAGTGTGGCCACCGGTTGCCAGAACTTCAAACACACCTTGACTAAAACGCAGAATCGAAACGTCAAAGGTACCACCACCCAAGTCGTAGATCACATAGTTGCGATCTGTACTTAAGTTGCTTTCCTGATCGAGACCATAAGCAACAGCAGCAGCGGTTGGCTCATTCAACAAACGTAAAACATTCAAGCCAGCAAGTTGAGCAGCATCACGGGTTGCCTGACGCTGTGCTTCATCAAAGTAGGCCGGAACAGTAATAACGGCACCATTGACCGGATTTTGCAGACTGGCTTCAGCGCGGTCTTTCAACTGCTTTAAAATTTCTGCAGAAATCTCAACCGGCGTCTTACGGCCTTGTGCGGTTTCAAAAGCCGGCATTTCATTCGCTTCACCAACCAACGCATAAGGATGCTGGAATTTGATGTCAGCTTTCGAGCGACCCATAAAACGTTTTACAGAAATGATGGTGTTTTTAGGGTCAGTAGTAATGAAAGGCGCAGCTTCATTGCCGTATTGAGTCTGTTGTTCTGCATAATGCACGATAGAAGGAAGTAGCACACGACCTTGTTCGTCATTAAGTACTTTGGCTTTACCTGAAAGAACCGTGGCAACCAAAGAGTGGGTGGTGCCTAAATCGATACCAATCGCAATGCGGTGTTCATGTGGTGCACTTGATTGACCTGGTTCTGCAATTTGCAAGAGAGCCATAGTGTTAAATCCTTTGCACGTTAAATATTAAAAATTAGAAATCATCATCAAGATCAAAGCTGTCATCGTCCAGGAAGCGGTCTTCCGCTTTGTCGATATCGGCCATGACTTTAACGAAGAAGCGTAGTTTGCGCACTGTATCGCGTGCTTCGGCCCAGTCTTCATCCGCATAATCAATTTTGAACTCGCGAACCAAGCCTTCAATCCATTGCTGGACTTCGACTTTCAGTGAAGTTAAATCTTCAGCAGAAGTTGCATCGTCAAGTTGTTCACGAATTTCCAGAGCGTCCTGCAAGAATTCAAAATCACTGATCGACTGATCTAAGTGATAATCCTGTTTCTTGAGAGACAGTAAATACGCTGCACGGCTATCGACCGCTGACAAGGCTTTAAATGCCTGATTGATATCACTTGATTTAATCAGAGCCTGATCTTTGTCTTCAGCTTTATCTGGATGATATTGTTGCTGCAACTTTAAAAATTCAGTCTTTAAAGCCGCCAAATCAATATCGAGTGCTACAGGAAGGTTGAACAACTCAAAATGATTCATGGGAGATGGGATCCGCGATTAATGTGCAAAAATAACTGTATAAATGCAATTAAAACAGTGTGAAACACACTGTTTTAATGTCAAAAGAGAATAACTGCCGGGTTTATACAGTGAAGGATTCACCACAACCGCATTCGCCTTTTTTGTTGGGGTTGTTAAATTCGAAGCCTTCGTTCAAGCCGTTTTTAACATAGTCCATCTCCATACCTTCAAGATAAACCAGACTTTTCGGGTCAACGAATACTTTAACCCCAAACTGTTCAAAGGCTTGGTCATGTGCATCGACTTCATCGACGAACTCGAGCACATAGGCCAGACCAGAACAGCCTGAAGTTTTCACACCAACGCGAATGCCTTCACCCTTACCGCGATTTTTTAAATAATTGCTGATATGAGTTGCAGCATTTTCAGTTAAATGGATCATGAAAACTCCGTTAAAATTTCAAAACGTGGAACAATTAAGCTTTAACTTTCTTGCTACGGTAGTCTTCTACAGCTGCTTTGATTGCATCTTCAGCAAGAACAGAACAGTGTACTTTTACTGGTGGAAGTGCAAGTTCAGTCGCAATATCAATGTTCTTGATCGCTTGAGCTTGATCCAAAGTTTTACCTTTGAGCCATTCGGTCACAAGTGAACTTGATGCGATGGCAGAACCACAACCATAAGTTTTAAAACGTGCTTCTTCAATCACGCCTTCGTCGTTTACCTGAATCTGTAAACGCATCACGTCACCACATGCTGGCGCACCAACCATACCAGTACCAACGTTTTCAGCATTTTTGTCTAAAACGCCAACATTACGAGGGTTTTCGTAATGATCAATTACTTTTTCGCTATAAGCCATGTTGCTTCTCCAAACCTCGGGGTCAGCCTTAGTATTAAATATGGGGGTAAAAAAACTTTTCTCAATGAGATAGCAACGGATTTGTCACTATCTCAGGATGAAAATTAGTGCTCAGCCCACTCAACTTTAGAAAGGTCAATACCTTCCTTATACATATCCCAAAGCGGAGAAAGTTCACGTAACTTCTCAACAGCAGCTTTAGTGATAGTCAATACGTGATCGATATCTTCTTCAGTGGTGTATTTACCAAAGCTGAAGCGGATCGAACTGTGTGCAAGTTCGTCTGAAAGACCCAATGCACGAAGTACATAAGATGGTTCAAGTGTTGCAGATGTACATGCCGAACCTGAAGATACCGCAGCATCTTTCAATGCCATCATCAATGATTCGCCTTCAACGAAGTTGAAGCTAATGTTTAGATAGTTCGCAACGTTTTGTGTTGGATGGCCGTTCAGGAACACTTGTTCAAGACCTTGTAAGCCATTCCACAATTTATCACGAAGTACGCGTAGACGAGTCTGTTCAGCTTCCAGGTTTTTACCTGCAAGTTCAAATGCTTCACCCATACCGACAATCTGGTGAGTCGCAAGGGTACCTGAACGCATACCACGTTCATGACCGCCACCATGCATTTCAGCTTTAAGGCGTACACGTGGGCTACGACGTACAAACAGTGCGCCAATACCTTTAGGGCCATAGATCTTGTGCGCAGAGAAGCTCATCAAGTCTACTTTTAAAGTTGAAAGATCAATTTCAACTTTACCTGCCGCCTGAGCTGCATCGACATGGAAGAAAATCTTGTTAGCGCGAGTGATTTCACCAATCGCTGCAACATCAGTCACAGTACCGATTTCATTGTTTACCATCATCAGGGAAACAAGAATTGTGTCTGGACGGATCGCTGCCTGTACCATTTCAGGCGTAATTAAACCGGTTTGAGGTTGAGGCTCAATATAGGTAATTTCAAAACCTTCAGACTCAAGCTCACGACAGGTATCTAAAACTGCCTTATGTTCGATTTTAGAGGTAACGATATGTTTACCTTTAGATGCATAGAAATGAGCCACACCTTTAAGTGCAAGGTTGTCTGACTCGGTCGCACCCGAAGTCCATACGATTTCACGTGGATCAGCTTTAATTAAATTCGCAACTTGTTCACGTGCATATTCAACTTTTTCTTCTGCTTGCCAACCATACGCGTGTGAACGAGATGCCGCATTACCAAAGGTACCATCGAATGTTAAGCATTCCATCATACGTTCAGCAACCTGAGGATCTACAGGAGTTGTAGCTGCATAATCAAGATAAATCGGACGTTTCATGTCAAATACCTGTAACCGATAAAAGGGCTGAATCTAAAGGTGCTGATTTTTGGCGTAATGACACAGTCTGGACGTTGTCACGTGCAACCAGATCAGCAAGCGAGATTTTTTCTAAATAATCGGCGATGTGATGGGAGAGTTCCTGCCATAAATCATGAGTCAAGCACATCGCGCCATTCTGGCAATTGCCTTTATGGTCACAGCGAGTCGCATCAACTGTTTCGTTTACAGCTTCAATAATTGCTAACACAGTAATTTCATCTGCATTACGTGCTAAATGGTAACCACCATTTGCGCCACGAACACTAGAAACTAAACCATGACGCTTGAGCTTCGCAAATAACTGCTCAAGATAAGCAACAGAAATAGTTTGACGTGCTGCAATTTCAGCAAGCGTTATCGTTTTTTCAGAAGGCTGCAAAGCTAGATCAAGTAGAGCAGTCACAGCGTAGCGACCGCGAGTGGTTAGGCGCATGATTCGATACACATGGTTAGACTAGATGTGTAGATTTTATGAATCCCGACTAAATTAGTCAAGTTATTTTTAGTAGACCTTAGTGGGATTTAATTTTTGGAGAATGAAAGATTTACATGCTCAGCCAATTATACACTAATAACGTAATCAAAAGTACGCTGCTTAAGCCAAAAATGATGTTAATGCGCTTTTGACGGCGTTCAATCCGTTTCAGGCGGTTTTTATACTGTTTGACTTCCACTTGCAGGGTATTGATCTTGGAACGCTGCTCTTCAATTTTCTTTAGAAGCGGCGCAATACGCTTTTTAGAGGCAATAATTTCCGCTTCATCCGTCGGCGCATCAGACAGCCAGTGTTTCCAGTCGGCTAATACTTTAGGCAAACTGAATACGGTTAACAGATCACGAAACTCATCTTTTAAAACCTGATGACCATCAATACGCATGCTACGAATGCTACGACGATTACCAAAAATGAAAATTTTAATCAGATCGGGCAGTGTAGTGCGCACATCCAGGTCGACAATGCGGCCCGGTGCTTTGTGGTCAAATAATAGTCCATTGGGGGTGAATTGCACATAAAAGTCGAAATATGGAATATAGCTATTGATTTTAATCGAGATGTTTTCATCTACAAACTTTTTGGCCTGTAATGCAACGACACGATCATGCTTGAGAATGAAGGTAAATATTGTCTCTAAAACAATTAACGTCATCGTAAGCAACAAATGCGGTTGATTTTGACTTTGTTGCGATTCGCTCATATACAACCAATCCTTACCTGAAATATAAAGTGAAAAAGCTTCCTGCTTGTGAAGAGATTTCAGGGTTAAATCAAATTAGACTTGAAATAAATTGCTTTGTAGAACAGTTTATCAAATCTATCAAGTACTAAATTTGCTATTATGCAGTGGTTTTGTAGAATAATTTATAATAATTGCGCAGAAAACAAACAGGAGCCGTGCACATGGATAAGTCAAAAACAGCACAAGACTCAGCTGAAGCTTCGAATGAGAAAATGCTGAAACCCAAGTCTAAATCTGCCTCGGAGCGCAAATCGGTTCTTGATTTTCGTAAATACACCAAACAGATCTGGTTGGCTGGACTCGGGGCATTTTCACGTGCAGAAGAGGAAGGCAATAAACTGTTTGACTCGCTGGTCAAGGTCGGGGAAGAACTTGAATCTAAAACTGCAGATATTGCCGATCAAACTGTAGAGAAGGTTTCAGAAAAAGCCAAAGAGTCGGTCACAGACACCAAAGACAAAGTGGAAAAATTAATCGACAACTCTATTCATCACTCATTGAATCGTATAGGATTAGTCACACTGAAGGATGTACAGTATTTGGAACGTTTAATTCTCCAGTTGCATGCCAAGGTTGATCAGTTGACTGCGGAACAAGAAAAAATGAAAGAAGAATTGCCGAAAAAACTTAAATAAAATGACTTTATTTATTATTCAATGTTTTTTTCGCATATTTTTTGAAAAAAAAGAGGTTCTTAAGTATTGCGTTTATACCTAAAGCATTGCTATAAAGGCGTTATGGCATGTTAAACCAATTCTTGAACCTTAAATAAACGATATTAAGAGGACGTAATCTTCATGAATAAATCAGAATTAATTGATGCAATTGCAGAAAAAGGGGGATTATCTAAGGCTGACGCAGGTAAAGCTTTAGATGCTACAATTGCTTCTGTTACTGAAGCTTTAAAATCGGGTGATACAGTAACTTTAGTGGGTTTTGGTACTTTCGGTGTGAAAGAACGCGCTGCACGTACTGGCCGTAACCCACAAACTGGTGCTACTCTTGAGATCAAAGCAAGCAAAGTACCTAGCTTCAAAGCAGGTAAAGGCTTAAAAGACGCTGTAGCTTAAGCTTACCCAGCGACGAAACGCGCCTTCTTTGGCGCGTTTTTTATTGATAAATTTAATTGTGATGATTAACACATTCATTCAATGAGTATTTTCGGTTAGAATCCTTTGCAAATAAAATATTGGAATACTTATGGAAGCTTTTCGTAAAGTTATTAAGGGTTGGTTGGGCAAAGTCTTGCTCGTTCTGTTTTTGACCCCGTTAGCACTTGTAGGTATTGAAGGATATTTTAGCAGCGGAAACTCTGATGCGGCAAAATCAGTGAACGGGACTGAAATATCTCAAAAAGAATTAGAGTCACTGACCAAATCATTTAAAGAACAATATCTCAGTTATGCCAATGGGGATGAAACTTTACTGAATCAAAGCTTCATTGACCAAAAAGCCATGGATACGCTGGTTGCACGTACTTTATTGCTGCAACAGGCTGAAGAATTAGGGATCAGTCTCAGTGACCAGCAAATTGAACAGATGATTGCTCAGCAGCCTACTTTCCAGCAAGATGGCAAGTTCTCGAATGCTTTATATGAAAATTATCTAAAATCAATTGGCATGACTAATCGTGCTTTGATTGAAAGTTTACGTAAAGATCATGCGCTGAAGATGCTGTCATCAACTTTCCTGGATTATCCACTGGTGAGCCCAGTCGAAATGCAGCAGATTGCTGATTTGCAAACTGAACAACGTCATATTCATATTTCCAGCATTAATCTGGACAGCTATAAAAAAGATGTCAAAGTGACGGATGCAGATATTGCTGCCTATTATGAAAAACACAAAACGCTATTTAAACAGCCGACCAGTGTAGATGTCGACTATGTGGTGTTAAAGCCAAGCGATATTCAGGTGCAGAGTTTGGCGGTTACCGATGCTGAGCTTCAGGAAGCGTACACGGCTTTTGTCGCAACACAAAAACAGGCGGTTAAACCAGATGTGAAGCATATTTTAATTACGGCGGACAGTCGTAGTGATGCTGAAGCAAAAAAACTGGCGACCGACATTGCAGCCAAAATTAAAGCCGGTACCACTTTTGCTCAAGCTGCGGCACAATATTCTGAAGATCCTGAATCTAAGTCTAAAGGTGGCGCGCTTGCTGTTTATGAAGAAGGTGTATTTGGTACTGCATTTGACCAGACGGTTGGTTCTTTAAAATCGGGTCAGGTGTCTGCACCGGTGAAAACAGATTATGGGTACCATATTATTTCTGTGCAAACGCCAGATGTTGCAGTTCCTTCTTTTGAGTCGCAAAAAGCACGTTTATCTAAAGAAGTCTTGGCTGCTAAAAAATCCAATGCATTCTCTGATACGGTCAATACGCTAAATGATATGGTAGTAGGAAGTGATTCTCTGGATGTAGTTACTCAAGAAGTGAAAGGTGTGCAAGTCCAGAAAGCCCAAGGGATAACACTTTCGACCCGTGATCCTGTGCTGAGCGATGCTAACCTCAAGGTTAAACTGTTTAATGACGATGTTAAAAATGGTGATCGTAATGCTTCATCAAGCATTCAGTTGGCCAATGGTGATGTAGCTTGGATCAAGGTGCGTAATTATCATGCAGCTGGTGAACAAACATTGGCAGAAGCAAAACCCCGTGTTAAGGCTCAGTTGATTGAAGACAAGGCAGCTGCTTTGGCAAAAGCAAAAATTCAGAAAGCTTTGGATGAGTTCAAAACCAAACCGGCTGCAGCAGTGGCGAAAGGTGATTTGATCTTTGAAGATGCTGGCGTTTACACACGTGCTGAAGGTTTACTAAAACGTGATGTACAGCGTGCGGCCTTTAGTCTGCCGACACCAAAAGCAGGCCATTGGTCAGTGACCACAGCGAAAATGCCGAATGAACTGGTTGTGGTTGCGGTATCAGAAGTGAAGAAAAATCCGGTGGATGTATTAAGTGCAGAACAGCGTAGTGAGTTGGTGAAGTTATATCAGCAACTTCGTGGTCAGCAGGAATTTGATGACTATACGCGTTACCTGAAATCTCAGGCAAAAATCAAATAAAATTGTTGTATAAAAAAACCAGCCTGCGGGCTGGTTTTTTGTTTTCTAAAACTTATAGTTTTATAGGTAATAATATTAAATATCTGATATATAATTATTTTAGGCTGTAATCCAGTCTATATTCATTCAGCATAAATAAAAAATGATAAGGCATATAATGAAAAAAATATCGTATTTTAATCCTGTTCCGCAGCATGCGCAGGTCGTTAAATCACCTCACTATCACCCACAACCAAATAAACCTGGAAAAGGTCATGAATCAAATAAACCGGGGAAAGGTTATGTTCGCGATGAAACTGCAATTATTCTCAAACCTTCTACGCCTGAGGTAACGGAGTTTGGTAGCCAAATTGTTGGTATAGCCGATCCGTTTGTTACTATTATTGCAACTTATAATGGTCAGCAATATCAAACTACTGCTGATGCGCAGGAAAGTTGGTCACTGAATAATCCTATCTCAGGCACTGGCTCAGTGACGATTGTTGCTGTAAATGCAAAAGGAATTGTTTCCTTAGAAATTGGATTAGCGCAAATAGCACCACTACCTCCGAGTATACCTGTGTTTTCTCAAGAGGGTGATTATTTAGTCGGTACGGCTGATCCACATGTGACGGTGGTGGTTAGGCATAATGGTGTTGAATATAACACCGAAGCTGATGCAAATGGGCAATGGATACTTCTAAATCCGATTGTGCCGGGTACTTTTATAGAAGTATTTGCTCGTAATGAACTTGGAGAAGAGTCTCCACCTATTATTTCTGGTATGGCACCACTTCCTGAAATTCCGGTATTTCCAGATTGGGCACCTATTACCCCAGTGATTTTAGAGCAGGGTGAATATCTATCAGGTAAAGCAACCCCTCATACGCAGATTATTGTGATGGCAAATGATTATGAATATTCAACCAGTGTTGATGGTCAGGGGAATTGGTCGTTACTCAACCCAATTGCACAAGGAGGAACTTTAGAGATTTATGCGGTAAATGATTTAGGTATTCGATCTAACATCATTGCATTGGCGATTCCTGTGGTATTTCCTGAGCCGGAATTACCTGTTATAGAGCCAGAACAGCCAAGTTACATCTTGTTTGAGCCAGTTGTCCCTACTATTTTGGAAAATGGCGAACAGCTTACTGGCGAGGCAATGCCTTACGGTAAAATTGTGATTCTTGCTGATAGTCAGGAATATGTGACTTATGCAAATGCAAAGGGTGAGTGGAGTATAGAAAATCCAATTGCACAAGGTGGCTTCTTGACTTTATATTCGGAGAATGCAGCAGGCCAGCGTAGTGAAACTATTTCATTAGCAAAAATTAATTTTCCATTAAACGTGGAGCAACATGCTTCTATTGAGGATATTCTTACTACAGCGATTGAGCAAGATGAAGAATCTGCAAGTTTAGAAAATGATCATCAAGATATTCAGGTTGATTTAACATTGCTCCTACAAGATATAGAAAGGCCGACTACATCAGTTTCACTCATTGAGCCGATTGTGGTGGAAGCACGAGAAGAAAGCTTCGAAGTCCCTTATTTTGCCGACCAAAATATTAATTCACAGCTTATACAACAGCAGCTATTTGATCAGATTAATATTATTGGATAAAAAAGGGAGCATTTGCTCCCTTTTTTAATTATTCAGCACGAATAATCAGTTCATAACCGGTATATTTGCGCATATTAATTACGCCAGTATCCAGAATTAAATACTGGCCCTTGATGCCTTGTAATTTGCCACGAATGACAGGAGTTTTATCCAGATTATGCGATTTAATCTTTTCTGGATATTGTTCTACCGGATAAATAAACTCTTGTGCGAACTCATCGTCAAGCACTTCAATATTTTCATTAAATTCTAGATTCTGATTAAATTCTTCACGAATGCTTTGAATTTTAGGCGCGAATTCTTCTAAAAGTTGTTCACGCACTTCAATCAGATTCAATGGTTCTGCTTCACCTTTGAGCAGCTTGCGCCAGTCAGTCTTATCAGCAACCTGAGTACCAAACATGACCTCAAGCTTTCCAGAAAGACGACGTGAGCCCACTTTCATAATCGGCAGGGCTTGGGTCGCGCCCTGATCAAGCCAGCGGGTCGGCATTTGGCTGGTACGGGTAATACCGACCTTTAATGCGCTAGAATTGGCCAAATAGACAATATGTGGCTGAAAGCAGACATTCTGTGCAAACTCATCTTCGCGGCAAGTGCCCAAATGATAATGGCAAGTCTCTGGTTTCATGATGCACATATCACATGAAGCATTGGTTTTAAAACATTTAAAACAGTGACCTTGCGAAAATGATTTGGAAGTTTTGTTGCCACAAGACACGCAGTAAATATTACCGGTCCATTCAATCTCGATTTCTTGGCCTAAATTAAACGGAAGATCAATTTCTGCACGATCTAAAATTAATTTATATTCAACATTTGCCCGCTGTATCTGTTGATCAGTTACACTAAGGTCCTTGAGGCCGACGTGCATTTTATGACAAATGCCCTGAAGTTCCATAAAAATTACTCACTTAAATCATAAGGATGCAGTTATGGCTGAGCAGAATGTCATTACTTCGATGCTAGACGATTTCGCACAGGAACAGCCAATTCATACTGCTATTTGTATTGGGCAGGACTTGAGCCAAGTCCAGTTTCAGCCAGTTATTCAATGGTCCTATTTTAGCGTATCTGACTTTTTAAATCTGCCTTTTCAGCAACGTTATGACTTGGCTGTGGTGATGCTGGATACTGTAGAAACAGAACATTTGTCTGAACAGATCATGAGTCAAATTCTGGTGAAATTACGTGATTTGTTTGCCAAACGGCTAGTGGTGATCAGCCGGATGCAAAATGAAAAGTTATTGAGAGCTTTAGGATTTACCCAGCTGATTGACAAAACTATACATGAGGCCGATTTTGCGCTGTGGCAGTTTAATATTTTAACCTATAAGCACGTGCCAGACTGGTTTAACTCCAAATTTTGGGCCAATCCGGAAAACTGGGATAAATTTCGCTGGTAAGCTAAAAACTAGCTTAACCAAGATTGCAAATATTAACACAATCTTGCCTAGACAATATGAGGGCAGGCCGTATTCTGTAATTAAGATGCACATAGGATATAGGACATGACAAACCTGAGTAGTATTGTGGAAATATTAGCAAAGCAGGCATTGGGTGGTGGACAGTTGCAGCAAAAGTCCTCACAACAAGGTGGCTTGGCAGATATCCTGGGGTCTGTGCTAGGGCATTTAAACCAGTCAAATTCTCAGCAAAATCAAAATACTCAAAACCAGCAAAATCAAACCGGCCAGCAGACTCGACAAAATGGTCTGGGGGCAATTTTAGGTTCAGTACTAAGTCAGTTCGGTGGTAGTGGTACTCAAGGTACTGCTCAGTCTCGTTCAGGATTGGGTGGTTCTACTGGTAAAACCTTATTGATTGCAGTACTGCCTTTAGTGCTGGCCTGGATTCAAAAACAGGGCGGTTTACAGGGTGCATTAGACAAGCTCAAAGGACAGGGGCTCAATAGCCAGGTCGATGATTGGGTGTCGACCGGCCCCGGTGAAAATGCCAATGTCGATCCGCAGCAGGTGCAAAACCTGTTTGATGATCAGGAAGTTGAAGCAGTTGCACAACAAACCCATGCACCGAAACAGGATGTTTATAGTGCGATTTCACAGGTCTTGCCGCAGATTATTGATTCGCTTACTCCACAAGGTGAGCAGACCAGTAAGCAAGAAGCCAATAATGATATTCAAAATGTATTGAATATGGTTTCAGGACTTCTTAAAAAATAAATCTAAACATTAAAAAAATCCCGATATCTGTCGGGATTTTTTAATAACTATTAAATGATTTAGAATTTAATCTAGATTCATGCTAAACAGCTGATTAGATTTACAGATTTTCTTGGCAACATAATGAGATTTTCTCATGCGAATCAGGATAATCTGCGACTGAAAACCGAGTTCACCAAACTCAGGTTCTACCTGTACATAATGCAGTTGTCCATACTCATCTCGCACCCGTGCTTGAGCAGAAAAACCGGGACGGGCACTGCCACTGGAAATCGTCGCCAAACGGCCGAGTAAATTGACATTGTTCTTTTTATATTTAGGTGGAATGACCTGATCCAGACAGTGAATCATAAAAATAGTAAAAAAAGTCGCAATGATTAAAGCCGGAATAATCAGGTAATAAGCAGGCAGAAATTTAAATTCCTGAGAATAGATCAGGAACTGTAAAACATAGCCAGCAAAGCTAAAATTCATCAGGAAGAAAAACACAATCAAGGTTTTGGAAAATTTGACGTTTAGTAGATCCATCTGCTGAAAGTCATAAGGTGAAATTTTTTGCAGAAACTTGCTGGGTCTGAGTCCAAAATAAAAACCAATGGTTTTCACCACACCGAACAGAATAATCGCCAATAAACTCAGATGAAAAGGCATCAGGTTATAGTCTAGAAAAAATGCAGGCATGGTGAAGTCCGTTTTAGTCTTATTCTGAGAGGTAAATTCCACCATCAGAATGCACGGTAATCTCTACTTTTTCAAGTGCTTGACCTTGGCAAGGCCCAGAAATGCATTCACCGCTTTCTACCAGAAACAAGGCGCCATGCGTGGAGCACTCAATAAATTCCTGATCACGATCCAGAAACTGGTTTTCCAGAAATTCCAGCTCGACCTGCAAATGCGGACACAGGTTTTGATAGGCATAGAAGGCACCATCACGTTGGGTGATAAAGATATTATCTCCATCGGGAAGCTCAAAAGAGCGTGCTTCGCGTTCTGGAACGTCTTCGGTCATGCAAATTTTAAACATTAAGCACATTCCTTTTGAAAGTCTTGTAATAATGCCGCATAGTCTTCAACTGCCAGGCGCGGACCAAATTGTGAAACCACTTGGCTCGAAATCAGAATCGCCAGTTCAGCCGCAGCTTGTAAACCCAAATTAGCATTCAATCCGTACAGGAAAGCCCCGGCAAAAGCGTCACCGGCACCGTTGGCATCTACTGCAGTGACTTTGCGACCAGGAACAGTAAAAGTATTCTGATGATCCGAAATCAGTGCGCCTTCAGCTGACAATGTAATGACAACGTGCTGACTGATTGTTTTTAATTTAAGCAGGGCTGCCTCAAGATTATCTGTTTCTGTATACATCAGCGCTTCTTGCTGGTTACATAACAGCAAGTCTACACCATCTGCAATCATTTCATCCAAACCGGCACGGGAATATTGCACCATGGCAGGATCAGATAAAGTTAGAGCAATTTTAACGCCATTAGCACGGGCAATATCACGTGCTTGTTGTACGGCATGACGTGCTGTGTCAGAAGTTGATAAATAACCTTCGAGATATAGCCATTTCGCGCTATGTAATGCGCTGAAATCAATTTGTTGATCAGTCAGTTCGGCCGTAATACCCAGATAAGTATGCATGGTACGTTCAGAATCAGGGCTGACCAGAACCATACAGGTTCCTGTCACACCTTCACTGATTGATTGGGTGGTGGTCTTAATACCGGCATCATTCAAACCTTGCAGGTAGATGTGTCCGAGTTCGTCATTTCCGACCCGACAGCCATAAAATGCAGAACCACCGAGCGCAGAAAATGCCACGGTAGTGTTGGCTGCTGAGCCGCCTGAAGCCTGACCTTTATAGACTTGAGTCGCTTGAAGATTTTGATAAAGAGTGGCCTGAGTCTCACCATCTGCAAGTTGCATGGTGCCTTTTTGCAAGTGATGTGCAGTTAAAAAGTCATCAGAAACTTTAAATTCTTGGTCAATCAGCGCATTACCAATCGCAAAAAGATCAACAGTTGCCATGTTCAAATATCACATTAAAAATGAAAGTCCTAAGTTTACACGATTGCTTGGGATTGCTGTAGTTTGCTGAATCATTTTCAAATACTTTTCAAAAATGCTGTATTTTGTTCAGCAGCTATCTTTGGTCTAAAAACTGGCTTATTTTTGTGCACTGGTGCGCCGCAGCATTGATTTAAGGATCAAATTTTATTTATAAAGAGATATCGCTCCTGGCATGATACTTTAAGTCGCTTGGCAACTGTCATTCTCCACAACAATTTCAAATAGTGTGCGTATATGAATATTAAAATTGTAACAGCCGAACAACTCCCGGATCAGATCGAAACACTGGCAACTCTGGCACGTAAAGAAGGCTATAATTTGGTAGATAAGTTAATAGAAGAATATCGCACCGGGAAAAACTGCTTTAGCCACGCCAATGAATATCTGGTGGTGGCGCATGATGGCAAGAAATTGGTTGCCTGTGGCGGCTTAAACCAGCAATTGGGAGATAACGGCATTGAAGACCGCATTGGTCGTGTACGCCGTTTCTATGTGCATCCGAAATATCGTCAGCATGGCGTAGGCAAACAGCTTTTGGCTTACCTGGAGCAATTGGCACGTCCGCATTATTCAGCTTTGTGCCTGCAAACAGATACCCGACTGGCCGCAAGTTTTTATCAAAAGCAGAATTATGTATTTGTGGAAAACAATCCAAGCTATAACTATTTTAAATATCTGATTTCTTAAGCTTGTAAATACTCATCTAGAGGCAGGAAGTAAATTTGATGATTTAATTTTCAAATGATCAAGTTTACTTAATTCGATCAAAATCCTCGGTTTTCAACGTGAATAATTCAGATAACTAAAGCTATAATGCGCTTAGTTATTTTAATTAAAGCATTAGGAGATCGCATGACTGTAGATGTCACTGAAACCATTTCTCAAACTGTACATCCTGCGTTTCAGTTGGTACGTCAACAACATGTTGAAGCTTTAGACATTTTCGTGTCTGAATATAAACATAAAGTGACTGGCGCCACACATTATCATCTGGCGACCAATCACGACGAAAATGTCTTTCTGGTGGCGTTTCGTACCCAGCCGATGGATTCTAAAGGCGAAGCACATATTCTGGAACATACTGCGCTGTGTGGTTCAGAAAAATTCCCGGTGCGTGATCCATTCTTCCTGATGATTCGCCGTTCACTGAATACTTTCATGAATGCCTTTACTGCGGCGGACTGGACTGCGTACCCATTTGCGACGCAGAATAGCAAGGATTTCCAGAACCTGCTTGAAGTGTATATGGATGCAGCATTTGCTGCGAACCTCAATCCACTAGATTTTGCCCAGGAAGGCATTCGCATTGAGCTGGAAAATGGCGAGCCTGTCTATAAAGGCGTGGTCTTTAATGAAATGAAAGGTGCGATGAGTTCGCCTTCAGATCAGTTGTATCACACGCTGGCGCATCATTTATTCCCAAATACGACCTATCACTATAATTCGGGTGGTGATCCTAAAGATATTCCTGACCTGACTTACCAAGAGTTGGTTGATTTCTATAAGTCACATTATCATCCAAGTAATGCAGTCTTCATGACCTTTGGCAATAAGACCGCATTCGAATTGCAAGAGCAGTTTGAACATCTGGCATTGTCTAAATTTGAAAAAGGTCAGACGCTGTATCCAACACCTGAAACCCGCCTGACTGCACCATTGACGGTTACAGACAGCTATGCGGTCGATGCCGAAGATCTACAGGACAAGACCTATCATGTGCTGTCATGGTTATTACCGGAAGCCAGTGACATTAAACTGCGTTTGGGCATGCGTTTAGTTGAAGGTATCTTATTAGAAGATTCAGCATCGCCACTGCGTCATTATCTGGAAACTTGTGGTTATGCAGATGCAACAGGTCCATTCATGGGCGTGGATGATTCTAACTTTGAAATGACTTTTTACTGTGCGGTGCAAGGTTCAAATCCTGAACATGCAGAAGAATTTAAAAATGGTGTGTTTAAGGTTCTGGAAGAAGTTGCCTCTAAACCGGTTGATCAGAACATGGTCGATGCGATTCTGCATCAAATTGAATTGCATCAGCGTGAAATTAATGGTGATGGTACACCGTATGGTTTAAGCCTGATTCTGAGCGGTCTGGGTAGTGCCATTCATCACCGTGATCCGGTCGAAGTCTGGGATGTGGATTCTGCGATTGCGGCAGTTAAAGAAGAGCTGCAAGATCCGATGTGGTTATCCAATCTGATCAAAGAGCATCTGCTGGATAATCCACATCGTGTCCAACTGACGCTGGTTCCGGATGCGACCAAATCTGCCAAAGAAGCAGCGGATGAAAAAGCGCGTCTGGCTGAAATTGGCAAGAATCTGACTGAAGAACAGAAAGCTGAAATTATTGCGCAGACTGAAGCATTGAATGTGCGTCAGGACACGCCGGATGACTTGAATTTATTGCCGAAAGTCGGTCTGGAAGATGTCCCTGCGGAATTAAAGATTGTTCAAGGCCAGTTACGCGAGATTATCTGTAACCGTGTTGATACGCCGTTGAATCTGTATCATGCCGGCACCAACGGTATTTATTATCAACAGGTTCTGGTCAATATTCCGGATGAAGTGGTGCAGTCGCCATACTTTAACCTGCTTTCAATCCTGATGGGTGAAGTAGGTGCCGGTGAATATGACTATCTTGAGTTCCAGCAACTGCAAACAGCGGTAAGCGGCGGTCTGGGCATGGGCGCGTCTTTGCGTTCGAAAGTGGATGACAAAAACAAGATTACTGCCTGGTTGACGTTGACCACCAAATCTTTGGTGAATCATCTGGATGCGATTCGTCTGTTGAAGATTGGTTTTGAACAGCTTCGTTTTGATGAGAAAGACCGTATTGTTGAACTGTTACAACAGCGTAAAACGCGCTGGCAGTCACGTATTTCTGGTTCTGGACATAGCTATGCAATGCAAACGGCCTCACGTCAGCATAGTGCATTGGCTTTGCGTGATTATCATAATACCGGTTTGGGTGCATTGAACTGGCTGATCGAGCTGGTGTCTAAGATTGAAAAAGATCCGGCTGAATATGATCTGCTGATTGACGAGTTAAAACGAATTCATCGTGTCTTGTTGCAAGCACCGAAGCAGTTCCTGTTAGTCTGTGAAGAGCCGCAATCTGAGCATCTGATCGAAGAAATTCAGAATGTCTGGGACAAACTTGCTGTTGATCCAGCACCGGTTGCATTGACTCAAGTCGAAAAAGTAACCCATGATCAGCACGAAGCCTGGTTGATTCAAGCCAATGTCCAATTCTGTGCGGCTGCTTATCCGGCAGTTGAAGTCTCACACCCTGATGCTGCTGCCTTGATGGTACTGGCGGGTTATTTGCGTAATGGCTTCCTGCACAGCGCCATTCGTGAAAAAGGCGGTGCCTATGGTGGTGGTGCGAGCTATGACGGCAATGCCTGTTCGTTCCGTTTCTACAGCTACCGTGACCCACGTCTGGCAGAAACCTTCCAGGATTTTGATGCGAGTATTCAGTGGTTACTCAATGCACCACAACAGCCGCATCAACTGGAAGAAGCCATTCTGGGGCTGATTGCCAGTATGGATAAACCAGGCTCACCGGCAGGCGAAGCCATTACTGCATGTTATTCCTACTTGCATCAACGTACGCCAGCGTTCCGTAAAAAATTACGTGAACGTTTATTGAATGTCACACTGGATGATTTGCAGCGTGTTGCACAAACCTATCTGGTCGCGCAGCAGGCGACGAAAGCAGTTGTGGCACCAGTGGCAAAGCGTGAAATGCTGGAGCAGCTTGGTTTTGTAATTCAACAAGTTCTATAAATAAAAAAATGAGGATAAGGGATGGCGCTTAATTCGTTTAAGCGCTCAACTCTACAGCTGAGCGTTTTGCTGGGTTGTGCAGTTGGGACGCAAGTGAATGCGGAAGAAACAGTAGTCAACAATCCCACGCCGGCAACGGCTGAAGCCTGTGCTGCACTGGAAATTAGTGCAGAGCGTCTGGCGTGTTATGATACTTTATTTAAAATCCCGGTTACCGATAAGCCAGCAATCGTTTCTGAACGTCGTGCAGCAGCAGAAATTGCGCCTGAACCCGATAATTTAAAAGCGAAAATTGGTCAAACTGTTTCCAATATTTATGCTTCTGAAGGATCAAAGCTGACGCCGAATCTGTCTTTGCTGGATAGTCGCTGGGAACTCTCTCCGGAAAGTAAATTAGGCACCTGGAACATTCGTTCTTATCAGCCCGTGTATTTGATGCCAGGTTTCTGGACATCAAACAAGAATGAATTACCCGAGAGTGAAAATCCAGAAAACACAGTGAAGGAAGACCAAAATCTTACCTCAACCGAAGCAAAGTTTCAGTTGTCTTTAAAGACCAAGGCGGTTGAAAATATCTTGGGAGATAATGGCGATCTCTGGCTTGGTTATACTCAATCTTCACGTTGGCAGGTGTATAACTCGGAAGAATCACGTCCGTTTCGTGAAACCAACTATGAACCCGAAGCCAGTTTAATTTTCCGTACCAACTATGATCTTTTAGGTCTTAACTGGCGTATGTTGGGATTGACCATTAATCATCAGTCCAATGGCCGTTCTGATCCGTTATCACGTAGCTGGAACCGGGTGATGCTGAATCTCGGTTTTGAAAAAGACAATTTTGCCTTGATGGTTCGTCCTTGGTATCGCTTTGAAGAGAAGCGAGAAGACGATAACAATCCCGAAATCAAAAACTATATTGGCCGTGGAGACATGACCGCATTTTATCGTTATAAGGAGCATGATTTTTCATTGATGCTGCGACATACCTTAAAAGGTGGAGATGAAAACCGTGGAGCCGTACAGTTCGACTGGTCATTCCCGATCAGTGGGCGTTTGCGTGGTCAATTCCAGCTATTTGATGGCTACGGAGAAAGCCTGATTGATTATAACCACCGTGCCACTTATGTCGGTTTAGGTGTTTCCTTGATGAACTGGTTCTAAGATTCCAAGTTTCGTCATCTTGGAATGAAAATAAAAAACCATGCTGCGGCATGGTTTTTTTATAGATAGATTAACCAATCTGGATTTCTGAAGGTGGATGTTTGAGACGACTCTTTTTCGGAGTCGCAATAAAATAAGCAAGCGTCAGTGGCCCTAGACGACCTGCGAACATTAACAACATCAGAATGATCAAACTGGCCGGTTGTAGCTCCTCTGTCACCCCTCGGGACAAGCCAACGGTACAGGCTGCAGACACAGCTTCAAATAACAGATCCAGAAAATCCTGCTCAGGTTCCAAGATTAATAAGCTCATAAAACCCATCATGATCAGCGCTGCAGTAATACACACGACGGCCAATGCTTTAAAAGTGGTTTTTTCAGGAATAGAGTGATTAAACAGCCGGATCTCATCTTCGCGTCTTAAAAAACTGATTACGCTGATGACCACAATAATAAACGTACCGACCTTAATGCCGCCCGCCGTACTTAAGGAACCTCCACCAATAAACATTAGAAATATGGTAACTAGAGTGGATGCATCACTCATTTGTTCCATTGGCAAGCTATGAAAACCTGAAGAGCGGGGAACGGTGGCATGGAACCAGGCATTCACGGCCTGATCGCCCAAACTCATGAGACCTAAGGTCTGTGGATTGGAAGCCTCCAATAGCCAAAGTACGATAAAAGCACTTAGGTTCAGACCCAGAATCGTTGAGAGGATTAGCTTGCTATTGGTACTTAACTTGCGCCAGCGTTTACGTTCCTTGACATCCATCAGCACCAAGAAACCGATACCGCCAATGATATACAGCATACTAATGGTAAATGTAATCAGATACTGTCCTGAAAAACTCATCAGACTGTTTGGAAAAAGCGAAAATCCACCATTATTAAAAGCGGAGACGCTATAAAAGGCTGCATAAAATAGTGCATCGCTAAACTGATATTCTTTGAGCCAAGCCAAAGTCAGAATCAGCGTACCGATTGCTTCAAAGAATAGAGAATATAAAAACACGGCTTTAATGGTAAAACTGACTTTTTTCAGGCTAGTTTGTCCAATGGACTCCTGTGCCATGACTTGTTGTTTTAGCCCCAGTTGCGGTGCCAGACTCATCACTGCCAGAATGGCAAAGGTCATAAAACCCAAGCCGCCGCATTGCAACAAAAACATAATCACGATTTGACCAAATACGGTATAGGCTTCACCGACATTCACCACCGATAGCCCGGTAATGGTCACAGCAGAAGTTGCTGTAAAAATCGCGTCTAGCCAGCTGATTTCTCCATGATGGGCGATAGGCAGCATCAGAAGTAATGAGCCGATCAGAATTAATCCGAGAAAACCCAAAGCCAGTAAGCTCGGAGGACTGAGGTTAATCGTCCTGTGTTGCTTTAAATCAGAACTTTTCATAGATGTTTAAAATATTTAGCAAGACGGCGCAAAGGTTCCAGCAATCCTTCAACCAGTAAAATATCGCCTTCTTGAAGAATCTGATCGGCATCTACGTGATATTGCAGTGTAGATCCGCGTTTATGTAATAAGGTGGTGATTTCAGGCACATGCTTCATCAACTGATTCAACGGTGTACCATGATGATCCGCATGAATTTCAATTTTGACAATATAATGATCATCTTCAAGCGCCATATAGCGACTGACCATCGGATAGCTTAAAGACTGGGCCACCCGAACGCCCATATCTTCTTCAGGATGAATGATTTTTTCAACATTGAGATGGGTCAGAATCATGTGATGAGATTTGGATTTGGCTTTCACCCAGATTTTCTTCACGCCCATATTTTTTAAGTGCAATACACACAGAATGCTGGCTTCAATATCCTCTCCAATCGCAACGACAACGGCATCACAGCGCTGAATGTTCAGCTCATCCAGTACATGTTCATCGGTTGCATCGGCAATCACGGCATGGGTCAGTTGATCGGAAATATTTTCGACATATTTTTTATTCAGATCGATCCCGATCACTTCATGCTTCAGACTGATGAGCTGTGTGGCCACGGTGGCACCGAAACTGCCAAGCCCGATGACTGCAAATAATGCCATGGATTGTCCTTCGTTATCTTTATGTCATTCGTTATATCCGCTATGGTAATGAGAAGGCGATTCCTCAGCTATAGTTTTTAGGTAAAAATAGTACAAATCTTTGAAGTATTTACGCTTCTTTTATCTGAAGTACAGATTGAAAATTTGGACAGTCAGACATAACCTGACGATGTGTATATAAGGTTCCATAACTGTTTTGGATGATGTATTCGAATTCATGATGATCATCCTTCATGATATTGAGTGTGGCTTGGCGTTTGAGTTGAGGATAAGTTTTTAAATTATCGATTGAGGCACAAGAAAAGCTTTTTACAAAAGCTGGAATTTTAGGATCTAATTTCACTTCTTTATAATGATCTAGAAAAATATAAACAACGAATTTGGGATATTGGTTGAGTATTTCTGAATGTGTCTCTACACCTGCGATGTTGCTGAGGTTATTTGCAGTTGCATTACTGGGAATATTTTTCATGCTTGTTCGAACACGATCTTCTTCTTGATTTAATTTGTATGCCGGATAGCCGTATAAATAGACAAGTAAAGTGGTGAGCAAAATAATAATAAAAGTGATTTTCATATCTTAAGATTCTGTTTTTGTAATTATTTTTAATTATAACAAGATTGGAAATTAATGGATAATTGGTGTTTTTATTGATAATGCACTTTTAAATCTGCATAGAATATCATCCTAAAAA
Organism: Acinetobacter lwoffii; assembly: GCF_024129115.1. GTDB lineage: Bacteria > Pseudomonadota > Gammaproteobacteria > Pseudomonadales > Moraxellaceae > Acinetobacter > Acinetobacter lwoffii_T. The sequence continues at coordinate 60,948 of NZ_JAMXXO010000009.1, read as the reverse complement.
AACCGCCTCGAAAGGCGGTTTATGTTTGAAAGAATTACTTCAAGAAACGTTGATAACCCAGATTATTGGTAATTTCCTGATAAGGATAGGTAATGGTTTCGAGAGTTTCGATCAAGCCATCCGGATTCTGTTGTGCATCAGTTGCTTCAAGACCCACTAGAACACGCCCTTCAGCAGCACCGTGGTTACGGTAGTGGAATAGGGTAATGTTATGGGTTGGGCCAAGACGTTCCAGGAACATCAGTAAAGCGCCAGGACGCTCCGGAAATTCCACGCGGAACAGGCGTTCATTTTCAATATCGGCATGACCACCGATCAGGTAACGAATATGCAGTTTGGCCACTTCATCATCAGACAGATCGTCAACGTCATACTGGAATTTTAAGGTCTCATAAATTTCCTGACGTTCTTTCTCGCCATTTTTCAGACTAATACCGACAAAGACCTGTGCCGCAGAAGCATCGCTGGCACGATAATTAAATTCAGTAATATTACGACCTTGCAAAGCACGACAGAAGCTCAGGAATGAACCTTTCTGTTCTGGAATGGTCACGGCAAAAATCGCTTCTTTGCGTTCACCCAGTTCGGTACGTTCAGCGATATAACGTAAACGGTCGAAGTTCATGTTGGCGCCGCAGACAATCGACACCATGTTCTTCCCTTCGATGCCATGTTCAGCCACGTATTTTTTAATACCTGCCAGAGCCATTGCACCAGATGGTTCTACAATGCTACGGCATTCGTCATAAGTGTCTTTAATCGCTGCACAGACTTCATCCGTATTCACCAGCACCACATTCGGTTCCACGATTGGGCCAGAATTGTCCGATTTTTGCAGACGAATCACATCAAATGGTTTTTCACCAATTTGGGCTACAGCTGTACCATCAGCAAACAAGCCCACAGATGGGAGAATCACACGTTCATTTGCTTCTAAAGCAGCTTTTAAACAGGCAGATTCGTCGTATTCCACTGGAATGACTTTAACGTGGGGTGCGACATCACCTAAATACGCTGCAACACCTGCGATCAGGCCACCACCGCCAACTGCGACAAACACGTAATCCACATCGCGCCATTGGCGAAGAATTTCATTGGCAATGGTGCCTTGGCCAGCAATCACCAGTTCATCATCATAAGGCGGAATGAAAGTCATCCCATCTTCCTGGGCACGTTGAATCGCATATTTATTGGCAACATCAAATGAATCACCATGCAAAACCACTTCGCCACCCAGACGTTTAACCGCCTGTACCTTGATATCAGGTGTGGTTTTAGGCATCACAATAATCGCGCGAATACCCAGCTTTTTCCCTGAGAGTGCCACGCCCTGTGCATGGTTGCCCGCTGAAGCAGTAATAACGCCACGTTCCATTTGTGATTTCGGTAGTTGACTAATACGGTTATAGGCACCGCGTAGTTTGAATGAAAAAACCGGTTGTAAATCTTCACGTTTAAAGCGGATGTTATTATTGAGTCGTTCGCTAATTCGTGGCGCTGCTTCGAGTGGAGTTTCGATTGCAACATCGTAGACCGTTGCTTGTAAAATTTGTCGAACCAAACGAGACAGCATGTTAATTTTCCATCTAACAGTTTAAAATAGGGGCTTATTGTAACAAACCACACGGCTTTGCGGTTTAAAAAAGCTGCAAAAGTCCAAAATAGTTGAGTGAAGCCATGAGTCTATATGCAACCCAAGATGAGAAAAAACAAGCAGCAGCCAAAGCCGCTTTAAAACACTTGCCAAAAGGGGGCATTTTAGGCGTAGGTACAGGCAGTACTGTAAACTTTTTAATTGACTTATTACCTGAGCTGCAATTGGAAGCAGTAGTCGCCAGTTCAGAAGCAACTGCACAGCGTTTGAAAAAGCTCGGCATTGAAGTGGTGGATATGAACTCTGTCAGTGGTCTGGATGCTTATGTTGATGGCGCAGATGAAATTGACCGTCATATGCATATGATCAAAGGTGGCGGCGCAGCATTGACACGTGAAAAAATTGTTGCTTCTATTGCGAAAAAATTCGTGTGTATCGTAGATGATTCTAAATGGGTGGGACAATTAGGCCGTGAATTCCCGCTTCCTGTAGAAGTGATTCCAATGGCGCGTTCTGCGGTTGCGCGTAAAATTGTATCTTTAGGTGGCGATCCTGCTTATCGTGAAGGTGTAGTAACTGACAACGGTAACGTGATTCTAGACGTGTATAACTTGAATATCCTGAATGCACTTGAGCTTGAAAAAACCTTAAACGATATTCCGGGCGTGGTATGTAACGGCATCTTTGCGATCAACAAAGCAGATATCGCAATTGTTGCGACTGATAATGGGATTGAAGAGCGTACTGCGGTTTAATTAAACTTTCTAGAAAAAATCCTCTAAATCTCCCTGAGCGAAGTTTTAAAACACTGCTTTAAAAACAGGTGCAAGAAGGAAGACTTTTAAAAGCCCCTCTTTGAAAAAGAGGGGTTTGGGGAGATTAAAAAAACTATAATGACCTTATCCGACCTACCCAAAATTCAAATCACCCGAAATGTCCGTTCAACCCGGCTGCGTTTACGTGTCGATACAACACAGATTCGCCTTACAGCCCCGGTTTTTTGCAGCAAAAAACAGATACGGCATTTTATTGAACAATCTGAAAGCTGGCTGATTAAAACCTGGCAATCCCAGCAAGAAAAAATCGAAAATATTGACCGGACGCTACCGAGTGAGCTGCGGTTATTCAATCTAAAAGCGCCTGTGCAAATTTCTTATCAAAGCCAGAAGAACAACTTCATTTTTGATCATGAATATCTACAGCTTTGGATCAGTGACCGACATCCTGAAGAATATTTAAAAGCTTTCGTGATTGCCTACGCAAAAGAACAGCTTCCTTCATATTTAAATCTCGTCTCACAGCAATGTCATTTGCCTTTTAAAAACTGCAATATTCGACAACCTAAAACCCGGTGGGGCAGTTGTTCGGCCAAACATGACATTATGCTGAATAGTGCGCTGGTATTATTTCCTGAACAAGTCACGCGTTATGTCGCTGTCCATGAACTGGTACATACAAAGTATTTTGATCATAGTCCACGGTTTTGGGCAGAAGTTGCCAAGCATGATCAGCATTTCCAGCAGCATCGTAAAGCGCTGAAAAATACGCCGTTGCCATATTGGTGGGGAGCCTAAAAGCATAATTAATAAGTCCATGTAACTCTATTGAAATAGCCTAAGCAGTCCAGGCATTTTATCCTCTAAACCGGACTTATCCTGCTGATCAATTAAAAAACCAGCAAACCCCAGTGAAATGGTTTAGAAAACCTCAACTTCCTGTCATACTAGGCTCTATAAAGGAAACATTTATTTGAGGTAATCATCGTGATTTCAGTGGGTATTGTGGGTGGTACGGGTTATACAGGCGTTGAACTTTTGCGTCTTTTGCTACGACATCCAGATGTAAATGTAATAGCACTGACATCACGTACTGAAGCAGGCCGTCGTGTAGATGACATGTTCCCAAGCTTGCGCGGTCATACCGATCTTAAATTCTCTGATTTAAGTCTGGATTTATTAAAATCATGCGATGTGGTGTTCTTTGCAACACCGCATGGTGTCGCAATGAAACATGCCGAAGAGCTGGTCGCTGCAAATACCAAAGTGATCGACCTAGCTGCCGATTTCCGTTTACAAGATCTTGCACAGTTTGAAAAATGGTATGGCATGCAACATGCATGTCCAGAACTGTTAAAAGATTCTGTTTACGGTTTATCTGAATTGAATCGTGAAGACATTAAAAAAGCCAATGTGATCGGGAATCCGGGGTGTTATCCAACCACAGTTCAGCTGGGTCTGGCGCCAGTCTTAAAATCTGCTGAAGCATTGGTGAAACCTGAAAGTATTATTATTGATGCCAAGTCGGGTGTATCAGGTGCAGGACGTAAAGCCAGTCTGGGCATGATTTATTCTGAAAATGCTGATAACTTTAAGGCCTATGGTGTAGCGGGTCATCGCCATCATCCTGAAATTGTCGAAGCACTGGAAAATATTTCAGGTCAAAAAAATGTGTTTGATCATATTTTATTTGTACCGCATTTGGTGCCAATGATCCGTGGTATGTTGTCGACCATCTATATCGATTTAACTGAAGCAGGGCAAACCGCAGATTTACAAGCGCTATATGAGCAGTTCTATGCCAATGAAGCATTTGTCGATGTCATGCCGGCAGGCAGTTCACCAGAAACGCGTTCAGTGCGTGGAGCGAATCAGTTACGTATTGCCTTGTATAAGCCACAGCCAACGAAACTGGTGATCCTGGTTGTACAAGACAATCTGGTAAAAGGCGCAGCAGGTCAGGCTGTGCAAAACATGAACCTGATGTTTGGTTTTGCTGAAGACGCTGGCTTAAATAATATTGGTTTATTACCATAAAAAACGTATTAGAACTTCACACACATTTAGATTTGCATTTAAATGTGTGTCTTGATTAAAGCAAACAAGAGATCAAAATGCCGAATAACGAGTCAAATACGACGCTTCCTCAGGAACCCGGTACTAAGAAACCATTCATGAAAGGCAATACGCCCTTAGCCATTGGTGCGGCTGTATTGATCTTAAGCAGTGGCGTACTCGGATATACCGTAGGACATCGTCAGGGTTTGACTGCGGCGGGTTATGATGCGGATGCAGAGCAACTGGTCGATGTGGTACAGACTCAGAAAGCCAGTCTGGAAACACTGAACAAGACGCTGAATACTGCGGTTCAGGAGCGTGATCTGGCTGTCAGCAATGCCAATGATCTGTATCTGGCCATGACCAAGGCACGTGATGAACAGGTGCAGGCCGAAAGTGTGGGAACCATTTATCGCGAGATTTTGCGTCAGCGTGGTGGTCTAGCATTGGCGGTTCAAAACCTGTCCATTAAACCTTTGCCGGAAAATGCCTTTGAATATCAGATTGATCTGGTGCAGGTCAGTCCAGGCAAAAGCCGTGCTTCAGGTAGTGTGGAATTGCGCCTGATTAAAGGTGCGGAAATTCTGGTGGTGCCACTGGAAGATAAAAACTTTAATTTTGAAAATTATGAGCGACTCACTGGCCGCTGGACCATGCCGAAAGGCTTTAAGCCAGAATTTATTGAAGTGCGTCTTACTGGTGCCAAACCTGTAATTCGTCGTTTTAGTTGGGAACAGGGCAAAGCAGTAGAAAATCAGTCTGCTACCTTGTCAGAAATTCCGAAAACCGAAGCAAATGCAAATTAAGTGTGAAATATAAATCTTATGCCAAGCAATAAACGTCAAATGTGTTTAAGTGATATTAAAAACTCTTTTAATGAGTCTGGAATTGTTGATTGGCATATCAGCCCACGTTTAGCAAATGAACCCTCTGAAGACGGTGATTCTGACCTAGCTGTACAAACTGCACCGCCAGAACTGAAACGTCCACCATTATATGCCGTTGTTTTATTAAATGACGACTATACGCCGATGGAGTTTGTAATTGAAATTTTACAACAATACTTTGCAATGAATCTTGACCAAGCTACACAAGTAATGCTAACTGTACATTATGAAGGAAAGGGTGTAGCTGGGGTCTATCCTCGAGACATTGCGGAGACCAAAGCGAACCAAGTCAATAATTATGCTCGATCACAAGGTTATCCGTTACTTTGCCAAATAGAGCCTAAAGATTAAGGGGGTTACATGCTCAGTCGTCAATTAGAAGTATCACTACGTTTGGCTGTCAGCATGGCTCGTCAAAAGAGACATGAGTTCCTGACCGTAGAACATTTATTGTTAGCCTTACTCGACAATGATTCTGCCGTAAATGCTCTCAAAGCATGTGGTGCCGACATCATCGTGTTGCGTAAGGAATTAGAAGAGTACGTAGAACAACATACCCCTAAACTTGGTGAAAATAGTGATCAGGCACCACACCCGACAGAAAGCTTCGACCGGATCTTGCAACGCGCGATTTTTCACGTGCAATCAAGCGGTGGTGATCGTACTGTAGAAGGTGCTGATATTCTGGTTGCCATGTATTCTGAGCGTGACTCATTTGCAGTCTATCTGCTGAAACGTCATCAAATTAACCGTCTGACCCTGACTCAGTACCTGTCTCATGGTACCCGTAAAGAAGATGTACAGTCTGAAGAAGAAATCGAAGACCTAGATGGCGAATCAGCGTCTTCAGCAAGTTCAGGTCCACTTGAGCTTTATACCACTAACCTGAATGTTGAAGCACAAAAAGGCAAGACCGATCCGCTAATTGGTCGCGAAAAAGAAATCGAGCGTGCCGCGCAAATTCTCTGTCGCCGTCGTAAAAACAACCCATTGCTTGTTGGTGATCCAGGTGTTGGTAAAACCTCGATTGCTGAAGGACTGGCTTGGCTGATCGTTAATGGTAAAGCGCCAAAACCACTGGAAAATGCTGAAATCTTCAGTCTGGACATTGGTGCTTTGGTGGCAGGAACCAAATACCGTGGTGATTTTGAAAAACGCTTGAAACAGCTTTTAAATGCGCTGAAAAAGAAACCTGAAGCAGTACTGTTTATTGATGAAATTCACATGATTATTGGTGCAGGCTCGAGTATGGGCAGTACCATGGATGCATCGAATCTGATCAAACCGGCGCTGGCAAATGGTTCTTTACGCTGCATCGGGTCAACCACATTCCAGGAATACCGTCAGGTCTTTGAGAAAGATCATGCTTTATCGCGTCGTTTCCAGAAAATTGATGTGAATGAGCCATCTATTTCTGAAACTATTGATATCCTACGTGGTCTGAAATCGAAGTTTGAAGATTTCCATCATGTGGAATATGAAGATCAAGCCTTAGTGTCTGCGGTAGAACTTTCTGCGAAATTTATCAACGACCGTTTCTTGCCAGATAAGGCGATTGATGTCATTGATGAAGCCGGTGCTCAGCGCCGTCTGAAAGCTGAACAAAATGACAGTTTGATCACCGTGGAAAATATTGAAGACATCGTCTCTAAAATTGCGCGTATTCCACCAAAAACTGTCTCTAAAGATGACAAGAGTGTGCTGGAAAATCTTGAGCGCGATCTGAAACGTGTGGTCTTTGGTCAGGATGAAGCGATTGAGGCCTTGGCATCTGCAATTAAGTTGTCACGTGCCGGTTTGAAGTCTCCAGATAAGCCTGTAGGTAGTTTTGTCTTTGCGGGTCCTACAGGTGTTGGTAAAACCGAAGTGACCAAGCAGCTCGCGAAACAGATGGGTGTAGAACTGGTTCGTTTTGATATGTCGGAATACATGGAACGCCATGCAGTGTCTCGTTTAATCGGTGCACCTCCCGGCTATGTCGGTTTTGATCAAGGTGGCCTGCTCACCGATGCGATTCACAAAAATCCGCATTGTGTGCTGTTGCTAGACGAGATCGAAAAAGCGCACCCAGATGTGTTTAACCTATTATTACAGATTATGGATCATGGTTCATTGACTGATAACAACGGGCGTAAATCTGATTTCCGTAATGTGGTCTTGGTACTCACCACTAATATTGGTGCTGAAAGTATTTCACGTGTCAGCATTGGTTTTATGGAACAAGACAATAGCAACGATAATCAGGAAGCGATGAAGAAAGCCTTCTCGCCAGAATTCCGTAACCGTCTTGACGGCGTGATTCAGTTCAAGGCATTGCCAAGCAGCATTATTGAAAATGTTGTAGATAAATTCCTGACTGAACTTCAAGCACAACTAGATGACAAAAAAGTCATGTTGGAAGTGGATCAGAGTGCACGTGAATGGATGTCAGAACATGGCTATGACCGTTTAATGGGCGCACGTCCAATGCAACGTTTGATTCAGGAACACCTGAAAAAACCGCTGGCTGAGATGATCCTGTTTGGTGAGCTGGCTGAAAATGGCGGCAATGTTGCAGTATCGGTGAAAAAAGAAAATGGTAAAGCGGTTGGCTTAAAACTTGAAGTTTTTGAAGACCAGACTGCTGAACCAGCTTAATTAATAAGAAGGATCAAACCCGTGCTTGCACGGGTTTTTTCATGGACTCATATTTTAAATTATCAAATTCATATCATTTAAAAGATAAATTATGGATATTCAAGTTACCAAGCTGTTCACGACATTTTTACTGTTTTTAGTCACGGCATTGATGGAAATTTTAGGTTGTTATTTTCCCTATCTGATTTTAAATCAGGGGAGAAGCCACTGGTTATGGATTCCGACAGCTCTGGCTTTGGCGGCTTTTGTCTGGCTGTTAACCTTGCATCCAGCTGCTTCAGGACGGATCTATGCCGCTTATGGCGGTATCTATATTTTTTCAGCACTGATGTGGTTGCGCTTCGTTGATCAAGTGACTCTATCGCGTTGGGATCTACTTGGTGGCATGGTGGTAATACTGGGCGCGTTGATTATTATTTTGCAGCCGCAAGGCTTGGTGCGTTAGCAAGATATAACAGTAAACCTTATTAAAAAAGGCAGCCACAGCTACCTTTTGTTTTCAGGATTCAAGAATCCTGAATTGAAATAAATGTCTTATGGGTTTAGATTATTTTAATTTGCAATCTTTTTGGGAAATATCAGTTTTATAGGTTTGTGTCTGCGAGTTCAGGCTGAGTTCAACCTTGTAAGGGTTCGCAATCTGATAACGATGCTCAAAGAAAATTTCACAATTATTCAGCAGATTGTTGCGAATGACTTTCATCACTTCTTTGCGCCCTAGGTCTTTTTCAAACTGGCTAAAATCGGGCGTGATGATCATGCCTTTCAGTGTGGTTTTGTTGGCACTTAACTGCAATTGTTCAATAATCGTATTTTGATCAATCTGCAACGGTAAAGTTCTGGAATCCTCTGCACTGAGCACTGCGAGTAATTCATTCAGTTCAGCTTTTTTCTGAATTTTAAATTTGCTGTCAATAATATTTTTTTCTTGAAGATATTGGTCAAATTCAGAAGCATGCACCGGTAAGACAGCACTGCTAAAACCTGCCAAGAGTGCCAAAATCCAATATTTTTTTTGCATTGTATAAAATCACTTTTTATTCCATTTCAACAACGATTATAAGAGCTGAGACAAAAAAAGCACCAGAGATTGGTGCTTAATTTGTGAAGATTCATCTTAAAAAATTAGTCTTTTTTCAGATTTTCATTAATCAGGAATTCAACCAAGGCTTTTTGCGCGTGCAAACGATTTTCTGCTTCATCCCAAACTACAGCATTTTTATGGTCAAGCAGATTTTCTGAAATCTCTTCGCCACGATGCGCAGGCAAGCAGTGCATAAACAAGCAATCCGGATGTGCAAGATCCATCAGGCGTTCATTCACCTGATAATCTGCAAAGGCTTTTTCACGGATCTTCTGCTCTTCTTCCTGCCCCATGCTTGCCCAAACATCAGTCACGATCAGGTCAGCATTCACCGCTGCATCTTCAGCAGAAGGAACCAGTTCCACACAATGCGCGAATTCAGACAGGAATTTTTCTTGTGGCTCATAGCCTTTTGGCGCTGCAATTTTCAGATTAAAGCCCCACATATGTGCAGCTTCAATATAAGAGTTACACATATTGTTGCCATCACCAATCCAGGCCACGGTTTTACCTTCAACTGAGCCACGTTGCTCTACATAAGTCTGCATGTCAGCAAGTAGCTGGCAAGGATGGTGGTCATCTGTCAACGCATTAATCACTGGAACTTTTGAATAAGATGCAAAACGCTCCACGATATCATGGCCGAAAGTACGGATCATCACAATATCCAGCATGCTTGAAATCACACGTGCAGAATCTTCAATCGGTTCACCACGACCTAACTGGGTATCGCGTGAAGACAGGAAAATCGCGCTACCACCAAATTGGCTCATGCCAGCTTCAAACGAAACACGCGTACGGGTACTGGATTTTTCAAAAATCATGCCCATCACTTTACCAACAAATGGTTGGAACACTTCATTGTTATGCTGTTTGCGCTTAAGCTCAATTGCGCGTTGCAAAATCTGGTTAAGTTCTAAAGTTGATAAATCGCGTAAGGTGAGAAAGTGACGGAGAGCCATTCGTTACTCCACAATAATTGCCGAAAAACTCGATCAACAATCAGTTGTTGGTTAGTTTAAGAAAAAATACGGAATCGGCTAATATACTATAAGCAATGAAAAATGCAAAAAAACTAGACTTTTTGATGACCGTCTAAAAAGCGATCCACACAATAACTGATGTATTTGTCGATTTCCTGATCATCTTCCTGTACCGGAATTCCCATCAGAATACGCCATTCCAGATTGCGCAAAATACCAAAATACAGCTGCGCCGAATATTGCGGATTCTCGCAATGCAATAAACCTTGCGCATCTGCCTGTTCTAAAGCCGTGGCAATGGCACTTTGCACATGCACCGGGCCTCGCTCATGAATATGTTGAGCAAGTTCTGGATTGCGCTGACTCTGTTCCAGCACCAGACGCATAAAGGCCGAGTTTTCAGGTTGCATGATCTGGTGATAAAAATTGAGCAACGTGTGTACTAAATAACTACGAAAATCCAGTGCCATCAGTTCGATCGGAATACTGATATCTTCAAAAAACTTGATACGACGATAATCGCAAATGGCTTTAAATAAGCCTTCTTTATTGCCAAAGTACTTATAAATAGAGGCTTTAGAGCCACCGGCATGCTGGACGATATCATCCAGAGACACAGCATCATAACCCCGTTCCAGAAATAGCTCGGTTGCACTGATCAGCAGCGCAATACAACGCTCATGACCACGTTTGGTCTGTGGCAGATCTTTGGCGAGCGGTTCTAGGGCGAGGTCTTGCATAGGAGATAGTACATCAACATGTCAATAGAGATTGAAACGCCATCATAGCAAATATATGCACATATTTCATAATTGCGCCAGATAAGTGCGCTATTTGCTAATTAGGTAAAGCAAAACTTAAAAATTTGACTAAAGTTTTAGAGTATTTATTCTATCAGGTTATGGAATGAGCAAGCCAAATGAGTATACTCGAATTTCAATAATTATAGCCAAGACTGTGGAAAAGGAAGATGACAGAACAAATGTCTGCAGGTTTAAGATTTAGACAAGCGCTTGAAGTCGAGAAACCATTGCAAATTATGGGCACGGTAAATGCCTATGCTGCCATGATGGCCAAACAGGTCGGTTATAAAGCCATTTATTTATCAGGTGCGGGTGTCGCGAATTATTCTTATGGTTTGCCTGATCTGGGCATGACCAGCCTGGATAATGTTCTTGAAGATGTACGCCGGATCACTGAACGTGTGGATACACCTTTACTGGTTGATATCGATACCGGTTGGGGCGGTGCATTAAATATTGCCCGCACGATTAAGCAGATGATTGCAGCAGGAGCCGCTGCGGTTCATATTGAAGATCAGGTGGCACAGAAGCGTTGTGGTCATCGTCCAAATAAAGAAATCGTATCGCAGCAGGAAATGGTCGATCGTATCAAAGCGGCTGTAGATGCGAAAACCGATTCAAACTTCGTGGTGATGGCGCGTACCGATGCGCTACAAAAAGAAGGCTTGCAAGCAGTGATTGATCGTGCTTCTGCCTGTGTTGAAGCAGGTGCAGATGCGATCTTTGCTGAGGCGATGACCGATATCACCATGTACCGTACAGTGTGTGATGCGGTCGGTGTGCCAGTCTTGGCAAATATTACCGAATTTGGTGATACACCGTATTATACGGTTGATGAACTGGCGGAGCAGGGCATTGGCATGGTGCTGTATCCGTTATCAGCGACACGTGCAATGCAAAAAGCCGCACTTGAAGTGATGCGTTCAGTACGCGAACATGGTACTCAGGTAAATGTGCTGGATATTATGCAACAACGAAAAGAACTCTACGAATTTTTAGATTATCACAGCTTCGAAGACACATTAGATAAACTGTTTAAACAGGAGAATTAAAAAAATGGCTGAAGGAAAAGTACTCACTGGCGCAGGATTGCGCGGACAAGTGGCAGGTAAAACCTCACTTTCAACAGTAGGCAAAAGTGGCGCAGGTCTGACCTATCGCGGCTATGACGTGCAGGATCTGGCTGAACATTGCCAGTTTGAAGAAGTCGCTTATCTGATTTTCTTCGGAGAATTGCCGACAGCAGAGCAATTGGCTGCCTACAAAGCCAAACTGAAATCCTTGCGCACTTTACCTCAGGCATTAAAAGAAGTCCTTGAGCGTATTCCTGCCGACTCGCATCCAATGGATGTGATGCGTACAGGCGTTTCTATGCTGGGCAATCTTGAAACTGAGCTGTCGTTTGAACATCAACAGGATATCGCAGACCGTATTTTGGCAACTTTGCCGACAATCATTTGTTACTGGTATCGTTATAGCCATGACGGCGTGCGTATTGAAGAAAATACTGACGATGATTCAATCGGTGCACAGTTCCTGCATTTACTACATGGTGAAAAGCCAAACGAATTACATGAACAGGTGATGAATGTTTCCTTGATTCTGTATGCAGAGCATGAATTTAACGCTTCAACTTTTACCGCTCGTGTGTGTGCATCAACGCTGTCAGATATGCATTCCTGTATTACCGGTGCAATCGGTTCCTTGCGTGGCCCTTTACATGGTGGTGCTAACGAAGCTGCGATGGACATGATTGAAAACTGGAAATCACCAGAAGAAGCTGAGCGTGAAATGCTGGGTATGCTGGAGCGTAAGGAAAAGATCATGGGCTTCGGTCATGCGATCTATAAGGACAATGATCCGCGTAATGGCATCATCAAAGTCTGGTCTGAACGTTTAGCCAAAGATGTCGGTGACACGGTACTTTATCCGGTGTCAGTGCGCTGTGAAGAAGTCATGTGGCGTGAGAAGAAATTATTCTGTAATGCGGATTTCTTCCATGCTTCGGCTTATCATTTCATGGGTATTCCAACCAAGTTGTTTACCCCAATTTTTGTCATGTCACGTGTGACAGGCTGGGCAGCACATGTTATGGAACAACGTGCAGACAATCGTATTATCCGTCCAAGCGCGGACTATACCGGTCCTGAACTGCGTAAAGTAGTGCCAATCGCTGAACGTTCTACCGCAGCTTAATCTGTTTCTGTAGTAAAAATAAAAAATAAGGTCTCAATTGAGACCTTATTTTTTTAGCGAATTCTGTTATCGGCTTAACAGTGCCGGATCTTCAATGCTATAACCTGTTTCAAAAGGAATACCCAGATACTTTACTACTACTAGGGTCTTATTCTGTCGCGGAACTTTATAGGCCTGGCTAATTTTCAAGCCTTGCTGATAACTGACTGCTTGCTGAACCGGACTTTTTTGTAAGCTGGATTTTACTTGATATTGATAGGTCCATTTTGGCACTTTTTCCTGAGGATCATGCCAGGCAGGCGCGCTACCTTTCGTTGTCTTTAACACCTTAAGCTGTGGCTTTGATTTTTGAATTGGATTTAATGGAACTAAACGTTTTTTGATTTTGGCAATGTCCTGATCAAACTTGCGACTGTCTTGATCATAATCGATGCGCTTGGTTTTAGGATTGATATATAAGGAATTGACCTGAACCAGTTGATTTGGTTTTTGGGATTTAAAATTATAATAATACAGTTGAGGCAAGCGTCCACGACCATCAAGATAATGACGCATGATATAAAGCTTCTGTTCTTTGACTTCATAGCCTAGAACTTCAATATTTTGTGGGCCGCCTACAGTAGCGAAAGCCAGACTGGGCAAGCTCAGAGGGAGCAGAAGCAGTGCGGTTTTAATATTCATGGTCATTCCACCCTCAAAAAAATAGATTGGCATTTGATCATGCCAATCTATCTTAAAATACGGTAGAAATAATGAAGCTTATTCAGGCTACATAGTAACTTTGAAAGCTTAGCTGTTATTCAATAGATTGATCATGTCATGTGCAACCACAGCTGACAGTTTATTAAGGCGTTCAAGTGGCGAGCCTTTGAGATAATACTGGAACTGATGGATTTGCGTGCCATCATTAATGGCCACAAAAAAAGTCCCTTCCGGTTTCTCTGGTGTCGCGCTACCACCTGGTTTAAGCAATCCTGTACAGGCAATAATCCAGTCAGCATCACGGAACATTTTTTTACCTGCTTCCGCCAGAGCAACCGTTACCGGCATAGATTCCGCAGTATGACTATTGATCAGATTCTTGGAAATGCCCAATACTGAAGTCTTGACACTTACATCGTAGCAGATCAAACCACCAATCAGAATTTCGGCACCTTCTCCTTTACAAATGGAGAACTGGCTACTGAGATATCCAGAACTTGCGCTTTCGATAAAGGCAATTTTTATGTTTTTCTCTTCGAGTAAGCCGCAACAGGTTTTTATCATAGTCTCTATATTTTCTTTGTGGGAGTGATTTTAGATCAATCTAGACAGATTTTTTTCTGTCGATCAACTCCAAGTATATTTATATTTTTATGAAAGTTAAAATTTTTTTCATAGATCAGTGTAATTTCATGTTGATCTGATCGCAAAATCTGAGTGGTTAAAGCTTGGGCTATTTTCAAAAATAGAGGTTTCTTCTCAGGCGGAACAGTGGTAAAAATAAAAATAAAGTGCTTAGTGAAAGTAGGGTGTTGGAATGAAAACCACAGTAAAATATGTAGTCTTAAAAAGTCTTGACTATCAATTGGGTACACCATTATTTCAGGAAGAAATTGACGCTGATGGTCAATATTTTGATCAGATACCAAGCACAATTTCTTATCAGAACTTACAGTTCAAAGTAAAAAGCAAAGAGCTTAAACGTTTGCATCTGGCCGAAGAGCAGGAAGATACTCAAACGATTATCGTCAAAGTAGTCAATATCTAATAAAAACTGAATAGAATAAGCCTCTTTTAAAGAGGCTTATTTATTATAAATAGATTAATAAATATAATTACAAACAATGATTTGATCTAAGTTTATACCAAAATAATAAGTAAAAATATTTGAATTAAAGTCAAGGTAAATTCGAAACAGCTTAAGTTTTATTGGTGAGGTCATGTTAAGTATCGTATTTCTTCACAGTTAATAATATTCAAAAAGAATTGTATTTTTAATGTTTTATTTAATTTTTTAAAAATATAGAAGATTTAGATTTATTTTTATATATTTATAAATATCAATAGCATAGTTATTAAGTGGTTCTGTTTAATAACGCTTTTTAAATTTTATTAAAAATTTTCCTATATATTAAATAGGACTTAAGTTATTCCTTTTATTGGATAATAAATTTTTGACCTATAAAGTCTTTCATTATGTTTCTGTTGCATTATATCAGGTAATTTATGTTACGCATTAATCTCCACTTCAAGTACTTATCTTACTATTTTTTACATTGAATTAATCTGTAACAGGTTAAAGGTTGGCGAAATCTGAAAAATGCGTAGAGTAGATATTAAGTCGAAACCTATCGGCTTTTAATTTAAAGCAAATAGTAAGGAATACCACCATGGCTAATAATCAACAGCAAGACCAACAGAAACAGCAACAACAGCAACAGCAAAATCAAGATCAGCAGCGTCAACAAAACAACCAGCAAAACCCAAATCAGCAACAAAATAACCAGCAACAACAACAGCCGCAGGGTGGTCAACACAACCAGCAACAGCGCGACCAGCAGCAACAAAACCAGCAAGGCCAACAGCAACAACAGCCACAGCAAAACAGTAACCAGCAACAACAACGTTCACGTAATCAACAAGATCAGTGAAAGCCACAGCGTTAATTCTGTTTAAGACTTACGCTCTTCATAAAAAAACCGCCTGAATCAGGCGGTTTTTTATATTTCATTGCACGATTAGACTAAGTATTTATTAACACTGAATATTGGCTTTTAGCTTGTAGAAATTCAAGGCATTGTCTAGGTTGGTGAGCAACTCTTTTTCTGTATATTCCTTGGGTGCAAGTTTTAGCAAGGCAGGCATATAGTTATTTTTATATTCTTTAGGATATTGTTCACACAGGATGCGCATTCTTTCTTCCAGACTAATTGTTGAAGAGTCGAGTTTGTCCAGATAAGCACTGAGTTGATTATCTGACTGTTCAAACTGCGCTTTAATATTTGCAGCAGCCTCGGCTGAATTCTCTGCTTGCTGTTTTTGGCAGCCGCTTATTGCCAGACTCATCAATAAAGTAATTAGTATGCGATTTTTCATGCTGCCAAAATATTGTTATTGCTCATATGAAAAATTATAGAGAGAAATGACTAAAAAGAAAGCAGGCATCTATAAACTTTATGAGACATTGAACATTCATAACATCCGATATTGACTGAAATAAGGAATTTTCTTCTAAAAATCTAAATTAACCCATTCTCACTTATAGGTTTAGCAATTCTTCTTGGGTTTTGGTTATTTAGTAATCTTATTTTCTCATTAAAAATATTTTTGGATAAATTACAGTCATTTAATTAACAAAAGTAATGGTTTTTTCATATTTTGAAACATTGCATCTATATATCCTACACAGATTGGCTGCATGGCTAGTGATATCTTGGCGTCATTCTAAGAACTTAATGAAAATAATTAAAAATCAGCACATTATAAGGCCTGTTTAATTTAGGAGAGTTAAACAGGCTTTTTCTTTTCCGTTTTAAATCTTGTTTTTTCTTTGCTGATTGTATTTTTTGCTCACTCTCTTTCACATAAGTTTTCATACACAACATAAAGCCTGAAAATTCCCTCAGGAGAGATACATGAATAGATGTTATTTATATATCTCTTTTCACGAAAAGACAGGACAAAGCTATGATGAGATGTATATGCGCATTTGGCATGGGCGTGATGGTCGGCTGTTGTTTTAAATCTTGCAAAGAGAAAATGTGTCAGATGATGAGCAGCAAGCATTGTAAAAGTGATCAGACGACTCAAGCTGAAGAGCCTGTACAAACTTAGCCCAAAAGCTTCAATTTTACTGAAAGGCTAAACAGAGCTGAGTACTGAAGTTGTTCTAGATCGCTGATCCAATCATTTTATATTGAATCATTCTATATTTAAAGCAATAAAGCTTGATCCTAGATTGAGCTTTTTACACTTAGGAGAAAAACATGATGCAATTTATATTTTGTTTATTTGGTCTTCATGGTGCGACTGAAATTAACTACACGTGTGACCATGATGAGGTCAAACAGTGTCGTGATTGCTTGAAAAATATTGAATAATGTGCCAAATCATCAGACATCTTAATGAAGATCAATCCCCGTTCAATCATCAGTTGGCGGGGTTTTTCTTTACTGATGAAATTTTTGGATCTAAACATAATTTCTCACAAGGAATACTTTATAAAAGAATCATTTCAATAGGATTACGTTTTGATAAATTCTTAGCTGCTTAGAACTGGAATACAATAAAATTTATGCGTGTGATCACCCATGCTCGAATTCTTGAAGCAATTCAAAAGAGGCCACAGGCTGAAACTGCATTAGCTGGTGGGGATTGACTGATTAAGGCCAAGCATCCTAAAGGTTTTGCTGAGATGAAAAGACTTTTCCGGCAGTGGGTAAGGTTAGAAAATTTCATGTATTTGATATCGGCGCGCACGCGAATTCATATTCTCTGCTGTACCGTCTACGATCAGGCTGAATAGCTTATTTGCTCAGATGGACTTCAGGAATTATGTAATGTAAAAGAGCACTTGAAAGAAAGTTTGTCTCTTTAGAAAACTGAATGTGCAACATAAATAACATTGATGTTTAGCAGCAGATGTCATATTTATTTCTTAATACAGATATGAAGGAGATGCATATGACAAATAAGCCAGAGCAAGAGCAAGAATCAAATCCGCATAAAGAATCAAATGACGACAAGGGTAATCAGGCATCTTATAAGCATGTCAAACCAGAGAAAAAACCCAATGCAGAACCGGAAAATCCATTGAGAGAGCAAAAATAGCTTTTTCACATGGACGAAGCCCTAACTTGGTTTAGGGCTTTTTAATTTCCCGATAAACGTTGATCTCTAGGCTTTGCAATAAATTCATCTTTCATTTCAAAGAAAAATTCATGTGCTTGTTCATGATCGCAGTGCAACCAGTCATGTCGTGATTCTTCCGGAATCACAATGAGCGAGCGTTTTTCGTCATTCGGGTCATGAAACTGTTTCATAAAGGGATGTTGATCTGAATTTATGGTTAGCATCGAAAATGATCTAATTTTTTCACCATCAATGTGTGCATCATCATAAATTGCCGCCACGGTAAAAGGATTGCCATCTTCACGTGAAATACCAAACCAGTGCGGTTTACCGTCTATATATTTAGGTTCATAGAATATATCAACCGGTACTAAAGCAAACTGGTTGTTTTTCCAGGCATGTCGAAAACTTGGTTTGGATGCTACTGTTTCTGTCCGTGCATTATAAGTATGCCGGCCATATTTTAGTTCTTTAGCCCAGGTTGGAATCAGTCCGAAACGTGCGATATCCAACTCATACTCGTCAGCACCACGCATAATGATTGGTGCGGGTGCTAAAGGATAAATATGCGTTTTCATGCCCAGTTCGAGTTGCTCTTCATGAATATCTAATAAGGAAAGACGTTTTTTTGAGGGGAATTCATAGTTCGAGCACATAAATAACCTCTTTCATTCTAATTATTGTCTGCTAAAGAACTAAGGTATAAAAATGATGGGCTCAAAACAATTCGAAAGCGTAAGTGTAGTTTTAACACAAAGTAAGAATACGGATTAACATTAGTTTATCTTCTTTATAGAATAGTATTCCTTTAAAGGACTATTCTATAAATATGAAGATTAAAATATTTGCGTTTTTAATGATTAAATGCAAAAGCTCACCAAGTTATTTTGTAGGGCAGGTGCTCAAAGCTTTTCCTTGTCCAACTGAATTGATAAAGTTTCCAATCAGAAATTCACTCTGTCTTAAGGAATCACGATGATCTCCATTTTTGACGAGATGGAAGACGATAGATTTTTGCTTTGTACATACCTGCTGGTAGTAAGCATAAGTACCACGATAATCGACCAGTTGATCTTTCTCACCTTGTACCAGCAGAACTGGCACAGTCGGTTTCATATTCTCAATAGACTGTTCTTTTAAATAATTGGTCAAAGGTGCCAGATTTACATTTGATTTAAAGACAGTCTTAGGTGCTTGTTTTAGGTCAGATTGTAATTCTGACAAACAGCGACTGCGTGCATGATTAAGAATTTCTCCCATTTCTGGGCTCACTAAATTTGCTGGAGCAAGCATCGGATCTGCAGCCTCTGCTCCTAAAAGCACAATTGGAAAAAATGCGGTGACATCAGTCGTGATTTGCGAATTGCTAGCAACATATTCAGCGATTCCTTCATATTGGTAACCGCCTGGCGCCAGTGCAATTGCCCCGCGAAGATCAAATTCAGGCGCATCTTTTTGACCGGACGCTGCAACTTTAAGAGATGCTGCACCTCCTTGACTATGACCCATAACATACCATTTTTACTAAAGTTATAAGGCTTTAAATGGTGGATCGCTCGTACCGCATCAACGACAGTATGTAACTGGCTTCGCGCATTCATATAAGGATGACCGCCCGGAGTGCCTAAACCTTGATAATCAGGTGCAACGACTGCATAGCCGCGAGCGAGCCAGGCATTCAATGCCTTAGCTGCGATTTGTTGATAGACATGGACTGGCCCACCCATATAATCGCCAGAGGGTGCACATGTATCAGCAACGCCAGTTGTACCATGCGCCCAAGCCAGAACAGGCCATCCATCTTTAGGGACTTTGCCTTTAGGTAACAGGATATAGCCTGAAGTGACGATGGGCTCGGATTTTGTGCCACGACTGCGATAATTAATTAAGAAACGTTGTGAGGCATTCGTAAACAGATCAGTATTTTGTTCTTGTATAGATAATATTGTACCCGGTATTTTTTCCGAAATATGAGATGCTTGGATTTTGCTGTTATCGGGAAGTGGAGGAGAGGCTATTGCATATGTTGAACCTGAACATAAACAGCTCATGATTAATTTAATAATAGGAGATTTAATTTTCATCGCTGAAACCATTTTCCTTTTTATAATGTCATTTTTAATGTAGCAGCTTTATTTATGTTTCTAAATTAACTCTGCACAGAGTTTGTAAACTAAAGCTTTTAAGTTAAGGCGAATGAGCAGTACAACAGGTTATTTTAGTTTAGCTAATAACTTCATATAAGCACTTATATTTTAATGTGGTTCTGATCTGTGAGTAGAATTCATATCATGTCTAACCTCACTAATACGATCATAAATCACTTTTCGCATTCGGTTTATTACTCCCAGAGGTTTGTGCTCCGGTAGTGTATGCCATGGTGTAAAAGAGAGATTTTCACAAAACTTGTTTTGTTCAGGTGTATCAAAAACTTGCTGAGGAATGCGGATAGTTGCGACCTTGTAAAAAGGCGCCTCACTTTCTTGCCATTCAGTCATGGAATCTTCGACTGACATGGTGTTTGATGTTCTAGGCTGTATCAGAAACTCCATACATGCTTCACTTTTTTGCAAATGTTTGCGCAATTTTTCTCTTAGAAAATTATGATGCGGAGCATGTGGAAGAGGGTCTATCACTGTCGAACATGCTTGAGCTGAATACTTTACAGCTTGACGATCAGTGCCTATTCCTAATTGATAGGGCACCATAGACCAATATCTAGTTTGCAAAGGATTAGAAATTTTATTTCTCGTATTTAAGGCAATCCAGGTTCCTTTAGCTCCTAATGCAAAAGGAATATGCAGCTTATTGAAAAATCTATCGCTATTTATATCTTGCATAAATGACCTATATCGGACTGGATCATTCACAAAAAAGACAGGATGATTGATCATAATGAAATCTTGAGTAGATGTTTCATCATCTAAAAGCTTTTCTCCCGGTACTCCCAAAAGTTTTATCGCCATGCCACGGGCATCTTTTTTAATATCTGCTTGTTGGGCATCTTTAGAGCCATTAGAGAAACGAATCCAGGCTTGATATGTTTTTCCAGGAAGAAAAACACCTTGAGCCAAGTTTTTAGGAAGAGCTTCATCTACTTTGAATTCTGCATGTACACAACCGTGTGCTTTGGGATGGGCATCACGTAGCGCGATACCTGTGGAATACTCTTTCCGAATCGATAGCTCAATGATATCTGCGATTTTTTCAGATATGGTTGCTTCATCAGGATAAAGACTTTCACTTAAATGATGATCTATATTGGGATGAATATTATCTTTTGAAGAGTTAGATGCTATAGGGGAAGCGTTAGCATATGCAGCACTATAAATACTTATTGCCATTAGAGGGAGGAAGACTAGACCTGAGTATAGAGGTCTTATAAAGTTAGGCATTGATTTTCTCCTTGCTATAAAGCTAGAGTTCGTTTTAATTTTTTAGCCTATGATCTGAAATTCTTTGGACATACTTTAGCCATAAAATAATTGTAATGTCTGTATGATTATTGATCTTCAGATTTTAAGTCCATCCAATTCCTTCCTAAAACTGTTTCCACTCTTTGTCGTGTGCTCAATATAGAAGACGATTTATGTTCTTACTTTAATTTAACTCAACACAGAGTTTTTTACTTTAGCAAAATTTATCCATAAACTTATGAAAATTTATTTTTAGACTAATGCGAGATGCTCGTAGCAAAATCAAGAGTCGTCGAATACAGTGCTATAGAAATTTATTGAGTTTAAAATTTTGAAAATATTAGGATATATAAATCAATGCCAGTTCTAGCAATCCAGCATAGACTCAGTGGATTTTACTTTTTTTACTATGCGATTGTTGGGGCGTTCATGCCTTTTTGGAGTCTGTATCTTGAAGATCAAGGCTTCAATTATCAGGAAATCGGCATTTTATCTTCTATTGCAATCGTCACCCGCTTCTTTGCTCCCTTAATTTGGGGCTGGATTGCAGACAAATCCGGTAAACGCATGCTGCTGGTGCGTATTGCCACCTGGATGGAAGCCTGTATCTGGTTCATGATTTTTATCATTCCCAATAGCTTTCAATCTGTAGCTTTATTGATGCTGATTTTCAGTTTCTTTCAGAATGCTATTCTGGCTCAGTTTGAAGGCGTGACTTTATTCTGGCTCGGGGAAAAAAGAGCAGAACTCTATGGCAAAGTACGAAAATGGGGATCTGTCGGTTTTATTATTGGTGTATTCGGCTTAGGCGCCGTCTTTGAAATTATGAGCATCAGTATGTTGCCCGTCTTGTTGCTGTGTATTTCATTTCTGGCCTTTCTCTGGTCATTTACCATTAAAGAGCCCACGACAGCACCTACCGCACAGAAACAGCTCGAACCCTTATGGCCGATATTCAAACGCCCAGTCGTCTATAGCTTTTTCCTGATTGAATTGATTCTGCTCTTTTCACACGCGCCATTCTATAGTTTTTATAGCAATTATCTCAGTCAGTCGGGATTTAGCACCAGCCAGATTGGGCTGCTCTGGTCAGTCGGGGTCATTGCGGAAATCATCATGTTTGCCTATGCGACGTTCTTTCTGACACGCTGGTCATGGCGCCATCTGGTCACGTTATGCTTATTGATGACCGGATTAAGATGGTTCATCGTCGGGGTCTTTCCTGCTTCATTCATGGCACAGTTTTTTGCTCAAACGATTCACGCTTTAAGTTTTGGTTTATTTCATATGATTGGGATGCGAGTGATTTTCCAGAATTTTTCTGCAGGGCAGCAAGGACGTGGACAAGCGCTATATAGCACGATGTGGGGCGTTGGCGTGGCGAGTGGCAGTATTCTGGCTGGGCATTATTGGGATCAAGTCGGCGGCACATCTATTTTTATCGCTGCTGCAGTATCGACTTTGCTTGGCTTGTTACTGATTTTCGGATTGCCAAATAAAGTCGAACTGCAAAAACATGCTTGAAAATATCATCTCAACATTAAATACGGATTTTGGCGTATTGCCCAAACCACGGTTGTGCCTGCTCCAATTGGGCTGCCAGTTGTAGTAGCAGATCTTCACGGGCAAACGGCGCAATAAACTGTGAACCGAGCGGCAGGTTTTGTTCATTCCAGTACAGCGGTACAGACATCGCCGGGAGTCCGGTAATATTGGCCAACTGGGTAAAAGGCACCCATTTCAGATTTTCTTTCACAATCTGGTCGACCAGTTTACCTTGCGCCAGTAAATGCGCTTTATTCAGTTTCAATAAAGCTTTAAGAATCGGTTTCTGCCAGTTTGGTGTTTTGACCTCACCATTTTTTGGCGCCACTGTCGCCGTGGCAGGAGTCAGATACAGATCATAATCATCAAAGAAATGATTCATCTGGGTTACATATTGACCCCAGTTATTCAGGTTCTGGATATAATCAATCGCGCTGGTTTTGGCCCCAAAAGCTGCCAGTGCTAAAGAGTCCAATTCAAAATCATTTGTTTTAGACGGATAGCCTTTCTGGATTTCATCCAGCATAAATGAAAATTGGCTAAACCAGGTGGTAATAAAATCCTTGGCCAGTTGCATTCCATCAATGGCTGGGCGGTCTTCGACCACCTCATGGCCCAAAGATTCTAGCAATTTGGCTGTTTTTTCAATGGCTTTAATGGCATCCTGGGAAACAGGTGTGCCAATCGTAGAATAAGTGCTAAACGCAATTTTCAGTTTTTTTGGCGGTTGCTGAATCACATCCAGATAATGATGCTGAGGACGTTGAATCTTAAACAGTGAACTGTGATCTTCACCATGAGTGGCGTCTAGCATCGCCGCACTGTCACGTACCGTTTTGGTCAGTACATGCTGAATCGCGGCGCCATGCATGGCTTCGCTCATTTGTGGTCCCCAAGGCGTGCGGCCACGACTCGGTTTCAGGCCAAACAGGCCGCAATAGGAAGCGGGGATACGTATCGAGCCGCCACCATCACCAGCACCCGCAATTGGTACAATTCCGGCAGCCACGGCAGAGGCTGATCCACCTGATGAGCCGCCACTATTATGCTGTAAATTCCACGGATTTTTACAGCTGCCCCAGGCATCAGGTTCAGTAATACCTTTAATCCCAAATTCAGGGGTATTGGTACGTCCAAAAGTCACAATCCCGGCTTTTTCCCAGCGATTGACAATCTCGGCATTGGTCTCGGCGATATAACCAATCCGTTTTAAGCCCTGACAACCATAAGAAGTTGGATAACCGGCATATTCCTGAAACAGGTCTTTAACCAGAAAAGGCACACCGGCAAAAGGTCCGGACAGATTTTGCTGGCTCCGTTTCAATGCATGCTCATGCATCGGAATAATAATTGCATTCAGCTCGGGATTGGCAATTGAGCTACGCTCTAGTGCAGCAGATAAAAGTTCACTTGAATGTACTTGTTTATTGGCGACCAGATCAGCCAGTCCTAAACCGTCATATTGCAGATATTCTTCAAATTTCATTGCCATTCCCTAGTGTTGCTGCTTCAAGGTTGTAGATCATTTAGGCTCAAGATGCAAGCGCCACCTGATTTCGCCCACGATGTTTGGCCTGATACAAAGCTTGATCTGCAATATTGATCAGGTTTTGCAGGTCTTGGGCCTGGGGTTCATTTTGATGGGTGATACCTACACTCACTGTAATATACAGGGGCGAGCCATTTGATTGATGCATCGGGGTTTTTTCCACGAGATCACGAATCCGTTCTGCAATGAGCCGCGCTTCTGAGGGTTCGGTATTCCAGAGTAGCAGTACAAATTCTTCTCCACCAATCCGTGCAAAAAGATCTTGAGCACGTAAATTGTTACGTACAATCTGCGCAAAGTGTTGCAGGACTTTATCACCGACATGATGGCCAAAATCATCGTTCAGACGTTTGAAATGATCAATATCCAGCATGATGACCGAAAATTCCATTCTGTTGGCATATTGCAGTAAATATTCACCTTTCTGAAAGAAAAAATGACGGTTCATGGTGCGGGTCAGACTGTCATGATTGGCCAGATAGAGAACCCGTTTAAACAGCTCATTGCGGTTTTGACTAATAATACAAAGAATAAGCGGCGATAAGGCCAGCATAAACAGCCCGATCCGGAGCGAAATATAAATCGTAGAATCTGCCAAGGTGTCATGCGTTGTGGCATAAAACCGCGTCAGGCTGTAATAGGTCAGGATAATCACAAAAGCGTTGATCATGGTCATGGTAAACAGGCGATAGGTCAACGCAGCCCAGATCAGTGCAGCCAGAGGGTAGAGCATTGCACCCGGGCCTGCAAAAATATTGGTAATGATGACACAGGCCACGACTGAAGATGCAGGTAAAAAATAGCTGAAGTAATTACGTTTTTGACGACGGTTTTTAAATAAGTATTGCATGTCTTTTATTCTTGGGAATGCCAAGATTAAAGGAAGAAACACAATATAATTCACCATTTCACCGGTCCACCACAGACCAAAATCAATCCATAAATTTTCTTTGGTCATGAATGAATTGGGTAGATTGGGCAAGGTGATGACTGCAAAAGCCGCACTGGCCAGGCAGCCTGCAAAAGCGAAGATGCCAAATAAATGAACGAAGGTATAACCGGTATTATAGTATTTGTAATTAATCTTGAAATATCGAATAAAAAATATCGAGACAATAGTACTGATCAGATTAGACAGGGTAAGAAACAGGCTTTGTAATAGGCTGTTCCCGGTGACCAGATCTGCAAACATAAAAGCACTGAATGCACCGAGCCAACCTCCCATATTATTTAAATGTGGAAAGCGTAAGAACAGGGCTAACAAGGCAGCATTGGCCGGCCACAATAAGGCCAGGTACTCAATCGGTCTGGTTGCGATCCCAATAAAACAACAGACTAAAACAGCGAAAACAATGACAAAATAAGCATAGGTTTCATGATTTAATTGTTGTTCTGTTATTCGAGCTAATTGCAAATTTAAAATCCTATTCAAATTTTTAAGTGTGAATGATCACTTTGTTCAGCAACTAAGTTTGACCCAAAATATAATTTTATTGTTTGATTAATCTGTTATTAATACGAACTATTAAGATTCTTATATACGAAATATATACAAAAAAAGTCAGAAAGGAAATCCATCTTTTTAAACAATGTGATAAATAATTTCTGACTCTGTATTGAAATTGCGTTAGAGCGGGACACGATCCCAAAAAATATGATAATTTAGAATCAATTGTTAACAAGATGCCGGTAAATATGAAAAAAATATGTCTTAGCCTTATCTTACTCATGAGCTCACCTTGGCTAATGGCGACAGAAAATAAAAAACCAGCAAATGCTCCTGCTAAAGCTGCTGAAATCCCAAATACATTTACTGTGAAAACCCGTCCGGAAATTGTCGGATTGTGGGGAATGGAAATCCCGAATAATAAAAAATGTATCGAATATTATAATTTTAAAGGCAATAATAATGTGGTGATTAAAAGTGGCGACGAGTGGACGTCAGGGCTGTATGACTATCAGCCGGCACAGGATCCTTCGCAGCAGATTCCAGCGCTGATTCTGCAAGTAAAATACGACAATAATGAAAAAGACTGTTCAGGCAATCAAGTGGATCAGTCTGGTGAAATTTCGCAGTATTTTGTGAAATGGCAGAACCCTTATACGATTAACTTCTGCGCCAATGAAAAAGCTGAGCAATGTTTTGCTGTGCTCAGACGCGTATTGCCTTAAATTGCAAACAATAAAAAACCGCTGAATGACAGCGGTTTTTTATGAGCTTTGATTTAAGCTTTGTCTTCAGCACCTTCAAGCTGCTTTAACAAATGCTTTTCTAGGTAATGAATATCCATTGCCTGTTTGCAGAAGTTTTTATCCTGAAGGATTAAATCTTTATGCAAAGGAATATTGGTTTTAACGCCAGTCAAAATCATTTCTTCCAAAGCATTTCTCATTCGAGAAATAGACGTCTCACGATCCTTACCATGCGAAATCAGTTTGGCAATCATCGAATCATAATACGGTGGAATGCTGTAGCCTGGATAAACATGCGAATCTAAACGGATACCTGCGCCGCCTGGTGCATAGAAGTTGTCAATCTTGCCTGGTGAAGGCAGGAAGGTCGATGGATCTTCTGCGTTAATACGGCATTCAATCGCATGTCCTAAAACTTTGACGTCTTCTTGCTGAATATCGAGACCTAAGCCGCCAGCAATACGCAATTGCTGTTCGATAATATCGATACCCGTTACCATTTCAGTTACCGGATGTTCAACCTGAACACGCGTATTCATTTCAATGAAGAAGAACTCATCATCTTCAAACAGGAATTCGAATGTACCTGCACCACGGTATTGCATCAATTTACACGCATTGACACAGGCTTCTAGAATATCAGCACGTGCTTGCTCTGGTAAGTTCGGTGCTGGTGCTTCTTCCAGTACTTTTTGATGGCGACGCTGTAGCGAACAGTCACGATCATACAGATGAATCGCATGGCCATTACCATCAGCCAGTACTTGCACTTCGACGTGACGTGGCTTTTGCAGGAAACGTTCCATATAGACCGTATCATCACCAAACCACATTTCCGCATCACGCTGTGCAGCCTGAACAGATTCAAGCAGGGTATCGACATTTTCTACGATACGCATACCACGACCACCACCGCCAGAAGCAGCTTTTACAATCAGTGGAAAACCGATCTCTTTGGCTTCAGCGAGTGCATTGTGAATCGTTACGGCATGGTCGCAGCCTGGTACTGTTGGTACACCAGCTTTTTTCATGGCAATAATGGCAGAAACCTTGTTCCCCATTAAACGGATATGTTCCGGACGTGGACCAATAAAGATAAAACCAGAATTTTCCACGATTTCTGCAAATTCTGCATTTTCAGCGAGGAATCCATAACCAGGATGGATTGCATCTGCGCCGGTAATTTCAGCAGCTGTAATAATCGCAGGAATATTCAGGTAGCTGTCACTGCTCGCACCAGGGCCGATACATACTGCTTCATCACAGAAACGTAAATGCATCAGGTCCTTGTCTGCGTCAGAATAGACACCTACAGTTTTGATCCCTAAAGTTCTGCAAGCACGGGTGATGCGTAACGCAATTTCACCACGGTTTGCAATTAAAACTTTTTGCAACATTATAAATCCCCGGGGTGATTAAGCGCGGTAGCGGAAAAGTGGTTGACCGAATTGAATCACTTCACCATTTTTCACCAGAATTTCTTCAATCACACCGCTTTGAGTTGCTTCTATCGGGTTCATGATTTTCATTGCTTCGATAATACCGAGCGTATCGCCTGCAGAAACGGTCTGGCCAACTTTAACAAATGTCGGTTCACCCGGGCTTGGTGCTGCATAGAACACGCCGACCATTGGTGAAGTTTCAACAGCACCGCGAGGAGATTTTGCTGCTGGCGCTTCGGCTGCTGGTGCAGGCATCGCAGGAACAGCTGCTGCAACCACTGGATTACGACGAGTTAATGCAATCGATTGATCGCCTTCTTTAACTTCGATCGCCTGTAAGTCAGATTCAATCATCAAGTCGATGAGTTTCTTGATTTTACGGATATCCATGAGACAGTATTCCTAATTAAGATTGTGTAGAAGGTTGTATTTTTTCAATGATATAGTCGAGGGCAGCAGCATAGCCTTTTGCACCTAGACCACAGATCACGCCGATGGCTTTATCGGACAAGTATGAATGATGTCGGAATGCCTCACGTGCATGCACATTAGACAGATGGACTTCAATGAAAGGAATGGCAACGCCAAGGAGGGCATCGCGAACAGCAACAGAGGTATGGGTCAATGCTGCTGGATTAATAATGATATATTGAATGCCGTCTTGCTGGGCTTGATGAATTCGGTCAACAATGGCACCTTCCCAGTTGCTCTGGAAAGTATCGAGTTGTAAGGTAGCTTGTTGAGCCTGAGCAATCAGCTGCTGGTTAATATCGTCAAGACTAAGGTGACCATAAACTTCCGGTTCGCGCTTCCCAAGCAAGTTTAAATTCGGTCCATGAATAACCAAAATGGTCGAACTCATCCAGCATGCTCCAATTAAAAAGTATCAGGGTTTGTTTGCAAGATGTCTGCAAACTCTGCTTATTATTGCATGATTTTCTACATTACTATTTATAATTTCTTTGAATTAACGTAGAAAGCATATAGCAAACAGTGGCGCTATAATGAAAACTTTGCAGAGATTTGGCAATGTTAAAAAATTACAATTCGCTGGGTATTCAGATTATTTTCATTCTAAACCCAATTGGCAAAAACAGTTAATATCCTTTATGTAACTGTATCTTCATGTTAACGCTAAATTCTTCCTTTTAGTGATATTTTTAGTTTTGAGCAAGAGTTGTCTGGCTGATTTTACCGCAATGTTCGACTTCTAGAGCATAGAAAACTCTTTACATTCTGATTTTAGAGTTGTGCTGATTATCCTCTTTATATATAAGCTATCGACCGATTCTCAAAACGTGATGAAAATTTAAAAATATAAGATAAGACAATATGTTAATGATGTTTTCTCTTATTTTACTTGGATTTTTCTAGGTCTGTTTTTCCAATAGATTGGAATTAGTTACATCACTTTCAATTCAAGTATTCATGACAGACACTGCACAAGAATGTACTTCATCTTCCAGATATAAAGGTTGAATCTCAGCAGGTTTAAGATAAAACGCTCGACCTATATGCTTCATGTGTATAGATGGGCGAAGTGACGAATGTGTTCATCTTCAAGTCTTCTATATAGTGAAGCCATTAATTGCCTAACGCTTAGATAGTGGCAAAAACGCATACATTTGTTGCAATTTTGCGCACCATCATCTTTTCAAGAAAAGTTTAAAAGTATTGAAGAGCGTAATGATTGAACTAAATAGGCCTGATTGAAGCGGAATACGAGCTTAAAGTAAAATTTGCTCTATAGTTGCCTCATCTAAATTAACTTCTTGAGCTAATCTTTATATAATCATGCGATCCATCTCAAACAAGACTTTCTATGACCCCTGCATGCAAACTATTAAAAGCCAATAAAATCGAATACAGCATTCATGAATATGAACATGATGCCAATGCCAAAAGTTTCGGGCTAGAAGCTGCTGAAAAATTAGGGCTTTCGGTGGAAGAAGTCTTTAAAACTTTATTAGTCACGGATGATAAACAGTATTTTGTTGCTATATTGCCGGTACATCATCAACTCAATCTGAAAAAAGTAGCCCAGGCCGTAG
Source organism: Acinetobacter lwoffii (assembly GCF_024129115.1). GTDB lineage: Bacteria > Pseudomonadota > Gammaproteobacteria > Pseudomonadales > Moraxellaceae > Acinetobacter > Acinetobacter lwoffii_T. Next base: position 30,901 of record NZ_JAMXXO010000009.1, on the reverse strand, counting down.
GATGCAAAAAACTCCAGATGGCAGATCCTAAACATGCAGAACGCTTGACCGGCTATCTGGTTGGCGGAATCAGTCCCATTGGTCAAAAGAAACGATTAAAAACGGTGATTGATGCCACCGCAGAACAGTTGGATAAGATCTATGTCAGTGGCGGTAAAAGAGGCTTGGATATTGGATTAAAGCCGGCTGATCTTGCCAAAGTGCTCAATGCACAGTTTGTCGATATGCTGGATACATAAGATCGAAGCACGATGATCACCTAAATTTATAGAACCTGAAGTGATAGATTTAAAATAGCTGCATATTTTTTTGGTCGGAAATAACAGTAAATCATTTTATACGTTTGTATATTAGATAAGTTAAAACACAGCCGGACTGTGTACACAACAAGGAATGAAAACAAAAATATAAATTATTATGCAGAGCATAATGGATGAAAATTCAAAATAAAAAATGGCCACGGTTCTGTCTGACATTATCTGCGATGGCGATGCTATCTGCGTTGCCAAGTGTACAGGCCGCTTCTGCGCCTTCAGCTGTACCTGCCAATTCACAGCAGGTTTTCTTTGTCGGAAATAATTGGGATGGCACGGTAACCGTGATTCGTCCATCGGGTGATTTTGGCAAAATTGGCGTCATTAACATGATTCCTGATCGTAAAGAGCGCCTTAAAGAAATTCACCTGAATCCAATCAAACTGATTGCTTATACTTATATCCAGACCACAGCCGGTGAAGGCAATGACCAACTGGTAGATGATATCTACTCGACACCAGACGGGCAGTCAGTCGTTGCATCACGCCCAAGTTTCGCCGATGTGGTATCGATTAATATCAAAACCGGCAAGATTAACTGGCGGACGCCTGTAGAAGGCTTCCGTGCCGACCATATGGCGGTATCACCAGATGGGCAGCGGGTCGCCGTATCTGCATCTTCAGGAAATGTGGTGCATGTATTGGATATCCATACCGGTAAAGAGTTGGGCCGTTTCAGCACTGGCGACAAACCGCATGAAAACATTTACTTCGATGGAGGCAACAAGATTCTGAACTCTGCTATCGGCAATGTGGAAACATCGATGGATGCACAGTGGCAAGATTTTACTAAAGGTAAGCGTTTTATCACTATCGCAGATGCCAATACGCATCAGGTGGTAAGAAAAATCGATTTCAGACCTGCACTGGATGCATTTGGCCGCAAAGATTTATCCAATTCAGTGAGACCGATGGTATTTAGTAAGGATGAAACCAAACTGTATGCCCAGGTTTCATTTTTTAATGGTCTGATTGAATATGATCTGAATCAGAACAAGATTAGCCGGATCGGACAACTCTCTGGCAGTGACAGTATTCCGAAAGACCGGACAAAATGGGTCAATGATTCGCGTCATCATGGCCTATCAATCAGTGCTGATGGTGAAAAGCTCTGTGTCGCTGGTACCATGGATAACTACGCTACGATTGTAGATCGCAAGACGCTGACTGCCGGGAAACTGATTTCTGCAGGTAAACCTTATTGGGCAACACGAAGCCCGGATGGTCGTAGCTGTGTGATTTTAGAAAGTGAAACCGATGTGGTCACAGTGATTGATTTTGCCACAGGCAATAAAGTGCTGAGTGTGCCTGTAGGAAATCATCCACAACGCGTCCGGATTGGATATGCACCAGCAGACTGGTCAACGCCGTAGTCAATCGTCGATGAGCGAAAAAGACAGCTTTTTAATAAAGGCTGTCTTTCTTGAGCTGAGGACATAAAAATGAATGATAAAACAATCCTGTTTTATGTAATGATCGGATTGCTCTTGTTCGGGACTTTAGTGGGTATTGGCTATCAGGTACGACAAGAAATCTATCGGACGAATTTTACTGATCAGACCCATTCTGATCCGGTCCTGCCAGCTGAAAAATCGGCAAGCTATATATCTGTTAATTCTCCTGAGAATAGTCAAGCTACGAAGAAGGAACAGAACGATACGGTTGCAAAGCAAAGCGAATTATCAAAGCAACAAGAACAATTATATCTCGCCTTTACTCAGATCATTAATGCTTTAAGTGAGGGGCAACAACCCGATCCTCAACAAGTCAGTTTGTTGATCACTCAGCAGCAAAGGCTGGTAGAGGCCCAACTGGTGAGTAAGGCCGAAGCGAAAGCACAAATTGAGTTTCTGATTAAAGTTCTGCCTGAAATGGATCATGAATTGCATCGGGCGTTGCGAGTATTAGAACAAACTCGAACTTGACGAATTAGATCCAGCTGTATCTTTCATTATTCTCAGTCTGAAAATTGCTCTCATAAAAAAAAGCCCAAAAAATGATCTGGGCCTTTAAATACACACTATAGAAAGCTAAGTATCTTTATAAACAATTTGCAGGCTTGGGTACACCAGCCAAACGGCTTAAGTGACGGGCCACCAGACCAGTATTAAACTTTTCTTGAAGCATGGCATTATTGATATCGGCACTGACAGTTTTCATTAAAAATTTAATCAGTGGTCGTGTTGCTGGTGAATGACCAAACTGCTGATAGAACTGACGTACCGCTTGCAGAATTTCAAAATGCCAAGGAGTTAAGCTCAGTTCCAGACTATCGGCCAGCACTTGAGCGACTTCTTCATTCCAGATGGTATAGTCAACCAGATGGCCATCTTGATCCAATTCTAAATTCATATCTAACTCATTTATTATTTCATTGAAATGCAGCGATTAAACTCGAGGCAAAGATCTGCAAAATCCGCATAATTCAAAAGCTTTATCTGATCAGGCAAAGGCTGTACTAATAACTCCGCATCATTTTTCAGTATGTGAATTTTCGGCAAGCTTTGAAGAAATGAATGCTCTAGCAGCAAAACCGCTTCACCCATCAGCACGACCTGATCACCCATTGTATAAGTTTGAGCCAGTTGCTCTAGGATCTGCGCTGTTGCCGAATAGCTGGATTGGATCAGATAAAGTGTGTGATTTGACATTTTTATATCCTTGTTCCTTACCAATACATCACATGATCAAAGCTTTGAATAAATTCAGAATTAAGCTCAATAAATTCGATTTCTTGTTCGCTCTGTGCCACAAATGAGGAATGCTGGTTTTTTTTCTCAATCAGAATCGGAGTGAGATCATAAAACTCGAAACTGTCGACCATATTTGATGCCAGTTTGAATGCATGATGCACCTGGTCAAATTGCAGGTCTGAATGCAGCAAACTGAGGGCAGCACTTTGTAGCAGGACTTTAACTTCTGCGCCAAAAGTTGCCAGGACCATCGTAGCCGATAGGCTTTCATGCACCTGCAAACTGGTCAGATTGGCTTGGGTTAATATAACAAGTACAGATTTCACACAAGATTCCTTGGAAAAGCAACACATTCTAAAAAATGAAACATCTAGAATTGAATGAGACGTTGTGAGGACTGAACAGCATCGGCAAGTTCACCTAAACCGACCAATTCAAAGGCATCTGCCAGATTATGCTGCTGAATATTGTGACGTCGAGCATTGTCCAGATCTGTAATTCCACGTGCCAATGCTGCACTTACACAGACCGGGAGGCGAATCTGTAGCGCTTGCCATGCATGTGTAAGATGACGTTGATCGTCGGGTACCCATTGCAGTGCATTTGCGACCGATACGCCGTCCTGATAGAAGAATACACGGAATGCTTCCTGTTTATCTTGCAAGGCCTGAGCCAAACCCAGGGCATGCCAGGCATAAATGGAAGTCGGTGCGGAGGTAACAAGAATTAAGGTGCTCATCGAAATTCACTACAGGCTTGATCAATAGCAACAGATTGATCTTGGCTTCATCAGAAAGTAGGTAGTATAAATGATTTTAGTGACGGGTGGATTAGGCTTTTTAGGCTCACATATTGCTTTAAGTCTGTTAGCACAAGGACTAGAGGTCATTGTGGTCGATAATTTGGCCAATGCTAACTTACAGACTCTGGAGCGCCTCGAATTTATTTCTGGTATGTATGTACCTTTTATCAAAATTGATATTCGCAATACGCCAGCATTAAACAAAGTCTTTGAGCAGCATTCGATTCAGGCTGTGGTGCATACCGCAAGTTTTAAATCACTGGAAGAATCAGTATTAAAACCACTTGAATATTATAATGATAATGTTAGCTGTATTATGAGTCTCATGCGTGCCATGCAGCGTACCGGCGTGCGTCATCTGGTACATTTATCCAGTCTGGCGGTATATGGACAATCTGGTGCAGACTTAAGCGAAGATCTGCCTTTTAACTTCACTTATCCGAATCCCTATATCAAATCGCAACAAATGGTTGAGGAAATTATCCGGGATACTGCCAAAACTGATAATGAATGGCGGATTGCGATCCTACGTCTGTCCAATATCGCCGGCGCCTTTGAACACGGTGTGCTGGGGGAAGCGGTGCCACCTTTACCGAAAAATATTTTGCCTTTGGCGATGCAGGTCGCTGCACAGCAACGTGAATATCTGGAATTACGCCGTCAGGCCCATACTGCGGATGGCACAGTAGAACGCAGTTTTCTGCATGTCGCAGACTGTTGTGATGCCGTGATCAAGTCCTTGCAATGGCTATCACAACAGCAGGAATTAAAATGTGAAGCCTTTAATATTGCCGGTGAATTGATTTCCATACAGGATTTGCTAGATCAACTGGCTGAAGTGACTCAGTCTGCAATCAAAACCATGGATGCTCTGCCATACCCACATGCGGAAATGGATCAATTGGGGGCGAACATTGGAAAAGCGCGAAATATCCTACATTGGCAACCTCAGCGATCACTCAGAAAGATGCTTGAGGATGAATGGTTGTTTTATCAGAATATGCTCAGAGGGCAGTAAGTAAGAGAACTTAGCTTGTATTTGATAATAATTATCATTTACATTGATACTGTAATCGATTACTTTAAATAAATAGATTAAATCATTGATATAGAAATTCCTAAGATCCGTAACAGGCAAGAAGAATTGAGGTTGAACATGCAAACACGTATTGAACATGACACGATGGGAGAAGTGGCTGTACCGAGCGAGGCTTTATGGGGCGCTCAGACTCAGCGTAGCTTGCAAAATTTCAAAATTGGAAATGAGCGTTTGCCACGGCCAATGATTCGTGCCATGGGACTCGTCAAAAAAGCTGCGGCCTTAACCAATGCCGAGCTGAACCAGATTTCCCAAGAACTGTCACGCTACATTGTAGATGCGGCAGATGAAGTCATCAGCGGGAAATGGGACAGTCAATTTCCACTGGTGGTCTGGCAAACCGGTTCAGGTACGCAAAGCAATATGAACTGTAATGAGGTGATTGCCAATATTGCCAACCAGAAACTGGGCAATCATTTAGGGGCACAAAAACCGGTTCATCCGAATGATCATGTCAATCGTGCCCAATCTACCAATGATTCATTTCCGACTGCGATTCATGTGGCTGCGAGTTTGCAGATCAATGAACTGTTAATTCCGGCAGTCACACGCTTGCGCGATACTTTATATGCCAAATCTCAGGATTTTGCCGATATTGTAAAAATTGGCCGGACTCATCTACAAGATGCTACGCCTTTAACCTTGGGGCAGGAATTCAGCGGTTATGTCTCTCAGCTGGATCATGGGCTTCTTCGTCTAGAACAGGCCTTAATTGGTTTATATGAATTGCCATTAGGCGGGACAGCGGTCGGTACTGGTCTGAATGCTCATCCCGATTATGCCGTTCAGTCTGCTAAAACACTAGGACAGTTAACAAGCTTACCATTTGTAACTGCGCCAAACAAGTTTGAGGCTCTGGCAGGCCGTGATGCTGCGGTATTCGCGTCTGGTGCATTAAAGACTTTAGCGGTTAGCTTAAATAAGATTGCCAATGATATTCGCTGGCTGGCCAGCGGGCCTCGTTGTGGTTTTGGTGAATTGCGTATTCCTGAAAATGAACCGGGTTCTAGCATCATGCCGGGTAAGGTGAATCCGACGCAAAGTGAAGCGATGACCATGGTCGTCGCACAAGTTCTCGGCAATGACACCACCATTAACGTGGCAGGTGCATCAGGTAACTTTGAACTGAATGTATTTATGCCGGTCATTGCCTATAACCTGCTGCAATCTATCCAGCTTTTAGGCGATGCGTGTAACAGTTTTAATGATCATTGCGCCGTCGGTATTGAGCCGAATCATGAAAAAATTGAACATTTCCTGCATGATTCTTTAATGCTGGTCACAGCATTGAATCCGGTGATTGGTTATGAGAATGCAGCCAAGGTTGCCAAAACAGCCTATAAGGAAGGAAAAACCTTAAAACAGGTGGCTGTTGAACTGGGTTTAGTCACCGCTGAAAAGTTTGATGAAGTGGTGCGTCCTGAACAGATGGTCTCACCGAATGCCAAATAAGGGCTGCAGCGCTTTTATTTTTCAATCTTTCCGCCTGTTTTATCATGGAATAGTCAGCAGTGGTTTTTATCTTAGGCAGAGTTGCGTACAATAGTGCTAGATGAGATTAACCACTGATGATTGTTTTATGCTTGATATTTATTTAACAGATGTTCAAAGAAAGGTGCAATTCAAGGATTATCCAGGTGAGCATCCTGTTAAATTTATTCTGAATTTCAAAAAGATTTTTCCGAGTGTCATGGAACTTCTTTTACCTGTACTCCCGGATAATGAAAATCTGGAAGAAATGTCTTGGGAATCGACCAGCGATGATTTTGAGACCTTCCAGATGTTTTTAACTGGATGGGGCATTATTGAACTACGTTTAAAAGCGATTACACAGTTTAAAGATAAAGCATTTGCGGATCGTCTGGTTAAACAAGCCCAACAGAAACGCAAAGACTATCAAAAGCAGCAGACTAAACTGACTACAGTTGAACTGGACTATCTGTTTATGCACGAGATGCATGCCTTGATTGATGCAGAACTGGTTGAACTCGGTGAGAAATTCTATTTACCGATTTTACGTGAGCTGTGGAAGACTAAAGTATCTGCTCAGGTGTTGAACGCAAAGTTTTAAACCCTGTTTTTAATTTTGATTTATAAAATTAATCCTCCAATTTTGGGGGATTATTTTTTATCTGCAATATGAGATTTATTTCATGATGTACTATCTCTTGAAATAGCCTAAGTAATATTAAATGTGGTCATTAAACTGCTTTTTTCTTAAAATTTTGATCAATAATAGCGCATGTTGAACCATGGTTTAACGTCAGGCTCTATCATAGGGCAATAGTTTTAACGATTGTTCAAAAAATAGATGAAAATAATCATTTTTAGCTAAAAAATATATAAAAATATCAATTAAATAGCCTAGTAATTGAGTCCATTATTTTTTAAGGTATATAGGCTTTATCTCACGTTAAAGCAAAAGCTCCATTGATTAGCCATCCTTCATAAAAATAACTGAAGGTTCAAATTTTCCCGAAGATATATCCCAGGATTTTCAAAAATGTCGAATCAGTTTTTAGATTTAATTACTAAACGCCGTACTATTTATGCCATTGCCAAGAATGTTGAACAATCTCCTGAACATCTAACTGATTTGATTCAGACTGCAATTAAGCAGAGCCCATCTTCTTTCAATTCTCAGTCTTCACGCGCCGTCATTTTATTCAATTCGGAACATGAAAAGTTCTGGGGCTTCGTCGCAGATAAATTAAAAAGCTATGCCAAAGATGAAGAAAGCGCTGCAAAAACCACAGCAAAAATGGCAAGTTTTGCGGAAGGGCTAGGCACTGTTTTATTTTTTGAAGATCACACAGTCGTAGAAGGTTTACAGGAACAATTCCCATCTTATGCTGATAACTTCCCAATTTGGGCAGAGCATTCGACTGCGATCGCACAATTTGCAACCTGGACAGCATTGCATACAGAAGGGTTGGGCGCATCATTGCAGCACTACAATCCGATCGTGGATGAACAGGTACATGCGGAATGGGATATTCCATCGAACTGGAAACTTCGTGCACAGTTGGTGTTTGGTTCGATAGAAGGCGAGCCGCGCGCTAAAGATTATTTGGCGGATGAAGAGCGCTTTAAAGTCTTCCAATAAGTTGAGATCCATATCTGCGCTTAACATGGTTTAAGGGCAGATATTTTTTAGATCTCGATGAAATCCCAATCAGCTTCATTAAAAGTAAGTTAAAATAGCGCGCTAATGAAAATTGATGAGTAAGACCGAATGTCGAAAAACACGCAAAACCTGTCACCTTTACAAGAACTGATCGCAGAGCAAAAGCTACTTTGTGAAGAAGTAGGCTCGGCTTATGTTGAAGTCACAGGTGATGATGTTGTTGCTGTGGCCGTACATACCTTAAAGCAGGATCCAATTGTCGGCATCCGTAAAAAGCCTGAAACGGCTGAAAATATCAGCTGGTACATTTATGGTGGAGAGCCTTCAAGTGAAGAGGCTTTTGAAACCATGACAGTACGTGAATTACAGGACATCGCACCAGAAGTTTTACCGTATCTGGCTCTGGAAACAGGTTTTCGTTTCATGATCGATGCCGATGATTATGAAGATGTCTGGAAAGAAGAAATCTAAATGCTAAAAAAATCATCTTTCATTTGTGCTGGATTATTATTTGGACTGAATAGCATGGTCTTCGCAGAGCCGCTTTCACAAAGTGCCTATGATGAGTTTATTTCAGCACAGACTAAAATAGTGAATGAAACCAAGCATATTTTAGATGAAGATGATCAAAAGGCAGATGTCCAAACTCAACGCCAGGCTTTCTGTAATCGATTGAAAGCCTATCAGGATATTCAAAAGGTGTCCGAAGAAAATAGTAGTCTGAAGATGGCGCCTACGATGTCTATGATTGCCAGAAATTTTCTTGAGCGGCAGGATCAAAGTTTGACTAAATCTGGAATGACGGCGAGCGTATTTTGTAAAAATAGGGAAGTAGAATAAGTTATAAACTACTTTTTTATCTTGAAAGTTTTTCGCAGTGGAATAAAAATAAAGTATCTAAGTCTATTTCACAATCAAATTTTATAGATATTAAAACCTGAAAGACCATCTCCCGAATATCATTTAATAAAGAAAATGTTAAGTTAATTTAAATTTATCTTGGTGTGGATATCTCATATCCCGCGGATATATCCACTGTATTTCATATATTGATAAGAATAAATGAATAATCTGGGTTTTATAATTTTCTAAAAATATCTTATTTATGTGATGTAATTTCTTGATCAGGACAATTTAAGTAGGATAGCACGCTTATATTGAAGCATCCTAAGATACTAAAATAGCCTAGGCAGGACATAGGTTTAACAACTTTCTCAAGAAAAGGAGAGGACGGAATTGATAATACTGATGTTTACTGTCTGTAACTCATTTGGACTTAAGACGTATTATTCTAAACAGAATCAAGTCGATTAATAAGATACTTATGAATGGTCGATCTTTAATAAAGTATGAGCAGTGAATATTAAGGAAGATTGTTTAACTTACCTCAGTATATTTTAATAAAATGAATTATTTTTAAGAAAAAGTCCAACCTAAAATGGTTTACTTGGTATTAAATCCCAGTTTTAAGGTTTTCATTAATTTTATATAGTCAGATATCCATCCAGATCTTAAATCGTAATTTTAAATACTTATAAATCGATTATAAATTATTTAGCCTAAGCAAAATATATTCCCCTAAAATAGCCTAAGCGAAATTTTATATTTAAAAATTTCGCAATTGATTAATTCCCAATATAAACCCACTATAAACATTTAAATAAAGAAATCACGGAATTCTCAAATGATCCTAAATTATCAACTTCAACACCACGAAACGTCGGTACTATCTCCAATGGTCTTTATTCATGGTTTATTCGGTAGTTTAAGTAATTTAGGGATACTAGCTCGATATTTTTCTGAGCAAAGAACAGTGCTTCAAATTGATGTACGCAATCATGGTCTTTCTGCTCATAGTTCAGACTTAAATTATCAGCTTATGGCTGAAGATGTCCTAGAAACTTTATCGAGTTTAAATATTCAAAAGTTCATAGTAGTAGGGCATTCCATGGGTGGAAAAATTGCTATGAAAATAGCGGAATTAGCCCGTGTAAAAACTGAAAAGTTGGTCGTTCTGGATATTACACCAATCCAATATCATGAGAGTCATCATACTGAGATTTTTAAAGCTTTGTTTGCAGTGCAACAAGCAAATGTTGCTTCACGACTTGAGGCAGCAAAAATTATGCGTGAATACATTCATGAAGAAATGGTAATTCAGTTTTTATTAAAATCCTTTAATAAAGGGCAGTGGCTCTTTAATGTTCAGGCTTTATTTGATCATTATCCAGATGTTATGGATTGGGAAAAGGTCGAAAAAATTAATCTGCCAGCTTTATTCCTGCGTGGTGGAAATTCTTTTTATATCTCTAAACCGGAACACTTTACAGCAATTGATGAGCAATTTTGTCAGGCAAAAATTGAATGCATTGAAAATACAGGACATTGGCTGCATGGTGAAAAGCCAGATGAAGTGATCCAGCACATGAGAGCCTTTTTGAATTGATTTACGATTTCACACTCAAGGCTGAAATGTTTGAGTCTGTAATTGTCCTTCATGAATGAGTTGATGAGCCATTTCAGCTGTTTTCTTTAAACCGGGCATACGATATTCAGTATGCCCAAAATCTTTAATGGATTTCCAGCGACCGCCCCAGGTTAAACCCACCGATTCTGCAATCTGGCCATACAGTTCATAACCACGCATGCCCCATGGATCACGTTCACTAATCACTACCTTACCATTTCGCTTAAAGGCAATATCTGCAGCCAGCCCAAACTGATGATAACTTTGAAAGCCTTTGGCCTTGGTAATATTGCTGTTGGTCGCCAAAGAGTTTTGCCTTTCCGGACTTCGATAACCTTCGAGTAAAACCAGCTCATAACCATGCTGTTCGCGCATAATTTTAAAAACCATCAGTAAGCGCTGTTTAAATCGCGGATTCATCTTATGCCATTTACGGTCTGCTGTGCTGATATTTGGATTTATATGAATGTCTTCAATATTCAGATTAAGGCTTTGCGCTGAAATTACAGAATGATTTGCTAAAACTTCTTCTTGTAAGGCTTCAATAATAAGCTGTTCATCGACTTCAGTTGGAGCTGTTAATATTTGCCCATCTAATAATGCATAAATCTGTGGATCAACTTTCCTTAAAAATTCAGCTTCAAACTTACTTGCAGTAAGTGGTTGCGTAAAAGCGAATATTAAAATACTGCCAAATAAGCTAAATCCTGCAATCAAAATCCACCATTGCTGCAAATACCACTCAGACTGAATATGCTCAGGCGATGCCGCCCGATGAAATTTCTGAACAAACTGTTTTGCTTGAGAAAATTGTTGTTTGCTTTGTGAAATCAAATCAAGAAAAAAATCCTGTATTCTTAATCGAAACTCGTAAGACAGCAAGGCTAACATAGCTAAGCTTAATAGAATAAAGCTGCTCAATATAATCAAAATCATCAGTTGAATGATTGATCTAATAATAATTCAAAAATTTTTTTTTATTCATCGATATAAATTTTCCAACGGCGTCATTTTTTAAGTCTTTATTTTTATAAGTGTTCATCATATTTATTTGAAAATTGAGTTAGGGTAAATGAATCGTAATATAGGCTTGTTCAGCAGGCGCGCTAATCAAATTTTGATATTGAGAAAAAACAGCAGCTTGTTCTGTTGACAAGGCATATTTAAAAACCACAAAGCTGATCACGGCAAATAATAATAAAAATATCAGAATCCAGAAAAATGGTAATTCACGATGGATAATATGTCGGATTTGATCTGGAATTGCTGAAAAAGGAGAAAAAGCAACTTTTTTACCCTTGAGATAATCAATCTGATCTCCGATACGAGCAATCAGACTATTTAAATGCTCAATAGATTCAATTCGATATTTTCCATGGAAGCCCAATAAAAGGCAATAATGATATACCTCTAATACTGCCAGACGTTGCTTATCTTTATGGCGTATTTCTTCCAGATATTCAAAGAAGCGATAACCTGCAAGTTGTGAACCAAAAAGGCTTAACTGCAAGGGACTGATCATCCATGAATTTTGCAGATCAAAAAATCGCTCATCCTGTTGGGTGACAATTGTTTCATCTATTAAAGCGCAATAGGCATATTTTGCATCTTGAATATCCTCAGCTGAAAATTGCATCTGGCGTGCCTGATGTTCAAAACTTTTCAACATCTCCAGAATTTTTTCACGGAAAGACTCTATATTTACAGGGACATAGTGATTTTTTAACAGGAAAACAATATAGAAGCCGTCATGCAGTAAATCTACCAGACTATTCGTAGAGGTAGGGTAGGTTTCTACAGGTTGCATGGCTGTATAATCTACTCCGATTTGATCGCCATCAAAGAGTGAAAGAGGAGTGTTAGAGATTGTATTCATTAATATTTTTATCCATTCATGACAGCAATAAGTTCAATCGCGATATCCTGAAAGCCATTCGGGATATAAACACAAATCGATTCTGAATCCAGCATGCGCTGATACAGTTCATTATTGGGTTCAATCTCAAAATAATGAACGCCGGAACGTACCGGAATTGCAGTAGGCACCTGCATGAGATGCTGAACGGGTACAGCCGGTAAAGCTGCAACCACGCGTTGTTCTACATCTATAGTACTACCAATTTTAAAACGGATCGGAACATAGGCAATCAAGTCATGTGCAGGCATAACACTACTTGATACAGCAAGATATAACCGCGTATTGTGACTGATCTTATCGGTCTCCAGACTGCCAAACCAATAGGATGGGCGAGTTTCTTTTAAGCTGATACTGATATATCGATTCGAAATAATTGTATCGAGTAAATCTCTGAGAATAATATCCAGCTGATTGAAGCTGTCGTATAGATGATGATGCTGATACTGCGGCAATTGATCAATGTCATAGGCTGTTGAAAAGGTAAGTAGGGAACCACTGAGTCTTAAAAGTTCCGCATATAGCCGTTCCGGATGAATTTGTGGATACTGCAAAATATGATTTAAGGTTGCATAAGCAGTATTTAAGGCATTCACCAGCCAGAAAGAGACAATATCCCCAGAACGAAATTCAATCAGTTTCTGTTCGTTTTCACGGTTATTGGATTGAATCGTTTTAATCTTGGCCCGAATGATATTCAAAGTTCGCTTTAAATTGTCTAGCAGATATTCACAGGCCTGAATATGTAAAATTGGAGGAATGAATTTATGATCAAAAATAAAATTTCCAGAACTTTGTCGTTTGATTTGAGCAACCGGAAGATATAAATAACCATCCAGAGGCTGCTGAGGTTCTTGGCCAACTTCAAAAAGTTTAAATTCTGCCCGACGGCGTAACAGGGTGATCTCTGCAGTAGTGGCATCGGTGAATAAATCATGGGTCGAGATTAAATGTGAGTGATAACGACTAGATTGAGTGTTTTCGACATGACTTACATTTTGCTTGTTCGGCTGTAGCATTGGCAAAGCCAAATAAATTTGCATTTCACCACGCAGGTTTAAGGTATCCAGTTGTACAGGTTCTGGTAATAAATCCTGTGCAGGCGCCTGATAAATTTCACCATCTTGCCAGATCATTTCAATTTTACTTAATGCCAATATATGCATATTGAATTGAGCTTCATCAAATTGAATGGACTGGATCCCGTGAGCAAAAGGAAATGTCGCCCGAATCATATGACTCAAGCGTTGCTCATGATAGGCATCCTGTAATTGAAAATGTTGCGGTCTTAAAAATAGACCTTCGCCCCACAGTACTTTTTCTGCTTTAAACATTTTAATATTTACCACTCATTCTTGGATTCATCATTGGCATATATACCCAGTAATTCATGTACGTTTTCGATCGGATTCTCGTTCTTGATTACTTGAGCCAGCCATTCATGTAATGGCATCTGACTCCATTTAATCGTCTTTTGCAGCATGTAGCTCACTGGACTATGCGGTTCATGAGATTGAAAATATCGAGCGATGTCTTGTAATAACTGCATGGCCTGTTGACGGTTGGCCAGATGGTTTTGGGCTTGAGGTCGAAATTCTTGTATATTTTCAGGCGAGGTATTCATCACTATTATTTCAGGTATTTTGAGAGTGCCGAATTGCGGTGTATTTATTTGATCCTGAGATATTGAAGAAATATCAGTTTTATAAATGCGCTTAATACTGGAGAAGATCGATTCAAGTTGAGAATCTGTGCTCGCGTAACTCGGTGCATTTAGACCCAGTAAATGATCCAGTGTATTTTTAAGATACAGCCATTGGGTCTGAATCTCGAGAAGAAAACCTTCATTCTGGCTTAAAACTGTTTGAGAAGTTTTCAGCAACGATTGCTCAAAATGCTCCAAATCCTGAACAGTATTATTTTCAGAGTAGTCATCTTGCTGTTGTTTGAGTTTAATATTGCGTTGATGTAAGAATGCCTCATAATCACCTAAATTATAAAAAGGCGCAGAGCTGACCAAAGGCACCTGTTTCATCAGCATTGGCAGTTGCGTAATCAAACCTTGTAATAATCCAAAACGTTGATCAAGATCATCCTCTTCGATTTGAGGATGTAACGTGAACCAGTATCGCTCAAGGCTTTGCTGGGTCAACTCTAATCCTCGAGCAATTCCTTCAAAACCATAGAGATGACTCCAAGCTTCTATAAGCCAGGTATATAGACGGATATCCTTGGTTTTTTCAGTTAATAATTCAATCGTTTTATCATGTACAAGTTGCCAATCGGCCTGTTTCGGTTCCGAGACCCAGTCACCTTGCTCCAATAAAGGATCATCACGAGTTCTGGCCTTGTTAATCACATGAAAATCATTTGAAAATGAATAGTCCACACCGCACGGCTGATCGACTGAAATGTCTTGCAATAAATATTCAAATTCCAGGCTCATCTTTATTCCAATTATTATATTTTATTTGTTTTTATTTTTAGGTTACTTCAACTAGGCAGCATCTGCTTTATTGCTTTTAGAACGTACTTTTTGCGCTATTTTAACTTTCGGATCTACGCTATAAAAAATTTCATCATTCTTAATCTCAATGTGAATCAGTTTAGGAATCTTTCCCTCACTCATGGTTCTCAATATTTCTGTAGCCAAAGCAGGTAATACTGAAGCATTTAAAATATGATCAATATTGCGCGCACCGCTATCTACTTCTGTACATCGGCTGAGTAGAAGTTCGAGCAAGTTCTCACTATAAGTAACCTGCGTGGCATATTGCTGCTGAATACGTTGGGTAATTTTCCCCAGTTTATGCTGAATGATCTGGATCAATAGCTCATCATGTAAAGGATAATAAGGCACAATTTGCATACGCCCTAAAAATGCCGGTTTAAATTGCTGATACAAACTTGGTTTGAACAGTTCAATTAAGCTTTTTGCATCCGGCCAGTTTTCGACGGGTTGATTTACACAAGCCTGCATAATGGCACTGGAGCCAACATTGGAGGCCAACAGGATTGTCGTATTTTTAAAATCAATTAGACGGCCTTCACCATCTTCCAGCACTCCTTTATCAAAGACCTGATAAAATAATTCCTGCACATCAGGATGAGCTTTTTCGATTTCATCTAATAAAACCACGCTATAAGGATTACGGCGTACCGCTTCAGTCAAAATGCCTCCTTGACCATAACCGACATAACCTGGAGGAGCACCTTTTAAGGAAGATACGGTATGAGCTTCCTGATATTCCGACATATTTATCGTGATCAGATGTGATTCTCCTCCATACAATTCTTGAGCCAAGGCTAGGGCAGTTTCAGTTTTCCCCACACCACTTGGGCCAAGCAATAAAAATACACCTTGCGGTTTATTCGGATCATCCAGTTTTGCTTTAGATGTCTTAATACCTTGGACCAGTTGATGCAAAGCAAAGTCCTGACCCATTACACGTTGCGATAATTTATCTTGTAATTTTAATACCTGTCGGATTTCATCATTCATCATTTTACCTACTGGAATTCCGGTCCAGTCAGAAATGATCTGATTAATCATAGGGACTGTTACACGTTCAAACACGAGTGGGTTATCAGCCTGAATCTGAGACAAACATCGCTGTAATACTTTAATTTTATTTTTATTTTCAATTTTTTTGGATTGAATCTGTAATAATTTTATTTCCTGAACCAATTGAAGTTCTTGCTGCCATTGCTGTTCTACCTGAGAAATCTCTTGTTCCAAATTTGAAATATTTTTTGATAATTCAATTAAAAGTGTCTGATGACACGGAAAATTTTGATGCTCCTGATTTAAAATCTCATGTTCTAGCCGAAAATTATGCAGTTGTGCCTGTAACTGTTCTAACTTTGCAGGTTGCGCATTCTGGCTCAAGGCAACCCGTGCCGCGGCTGTATCCAATACACTAATGGCCTTATCCGGTAATTTCCGTCCACTGATATAACGATGTGAATTACGCACCGCAGCAGTAATTGCTTCATCATCAATCTGCAACTGAAAATGCTGAGTCATGAGCGGAATCATGGCGCGCAACATATTAATTGCGACTTCTTCATTAGGTTCTTCTACCTTTATCACCTGAAAACGACGGCTGAGCGCAGCATCTTTTTCAAAATATTGTTTGTACTCCGCCCATGTAGTCGCGGCGATGGTACGCAGTTCTCCTCGTGCCAAAGCTGGTTTTAACAGATTGGCAGCATCATTCTGACCAGCCTGACCACCTGCACCAATCAGCGTATGGGCTTCATCAATAAACAAGATAACAGGATAACTGCAGGACTGAACTTCTCGAATAATTTGCTTCAGGCGATTCTCAAACTCGCCTTTTACACTCGCACCTGCTTGTAATAAGCCCAGATCCAATACATGAAGTTCTACATTTTTGAGTACATCAGGTACTTGATTATTCACAATTTTCAGGGCTAATCCTTCTACCACAGCTGTCTTACCGACTCCCGGGTCGCCGGTGAGTATTGGATTGTTCTGACGACGGCGCATCAGGATATCCAGCATCAAACGGATTTCAAACTCACGACCGATCACCGGGTCGATTTGGCCTTGGCGTGCTTTTTCAGTTAGATTAATAGTGTATTGATCAAGTGCCGATGTTTTATTTAATTTTAGCTGTGCGTTAGGTGAATCTTCTTTTACCTTAGTAAGCTGAGAATAGCTCATATTTTCAATACTTTGCTCACAGAACTCTAAAAATCGGTGCTTCAAATGATCAATTGGAAGCTGCTCAAATAAAGTAGAAGCACGAATTGTCATTTGATATAGATCAGGCGCAGTGAGCAGGGCAACCAGTAGATGTCCGCTGCGGATCATCGGATTTTGCTCTGCTGAAGCCAAAAGCCAGGCATGTTCTAATACACGAATAATGGATTTGGCAAAGATAGGTGTACGAGAATTTCCTTTAGTCATTTGCTGAATACTCTGATTCAGATCATGGGTGAGATCATCTTCGGAAATTTCATATTTTTTGAGCAATAGTTTGAGATCATTCAAGTCTGGTTGCTGTAGCAACTCTAAGAAAAAATGCTCAATTTCGATTTCATAATTTTGCTGTGTGATGCAGAAATTCGCTGCCTTCTCAAGGCATAGGCGTGCATGTTCAGATAATTTTGTAATCAAAATTTTTAAATTACTCATATTTTTCTCTTTGAGAATATACAGCCTGATATTTTTGAAATTTATAGCTATATATTTCTTATTATTAGGTTTATTTTTATTTATTTAAGTTTTTTCTATGAGCAATCAAGATATATTGGCTCAAGATTTTTGGCATATTCTACTCAAGTCTATCCAAATGTCTGCATTCATTGGTCGGAATCTTACCATTTTAAAAATTACATAAAATAATTTAACAAAAACGCATTTATGTATTGACTTCCTGTGATCATTTTTTGTTAAATCCGCAACTAGATTTTTGAATTATAAAAATAGAAAAATAAATTTTGATTATAAAAATACAAAACAATAACCAAAAATTGAGGCTTATTTTGAAAAATAATCTAGGTTTTATTGTATTGCTCATCTCAGGGATGGCGCAGCTATGTTTTGCTCAAACCCATGCAGCAGAATTAAAAAAATCATGTATCAAGAGCTATCCACAAGCAAAAAATGATACTGATTCAACTATCATTGATTTATACCAGCAGTTATGCGACAAGACAGCAAGAAAAAATATGCATCTGCAGCAGCAATTGTCTACCCAAATTGCCAAACGCTATGTTGAAGTCGGTGATCATCTGAAAGCGCTCAATTTAATCGAGCAATTACATCAGCAAAATTACATTCATCAGAATTTAACTGATCTGAAATTCCTGGCAGGGATCGGGATCTCTTCCCAAAGCCTAGAACAGATGCGTAGTACAGAAGTCCGTGCCTTAAATGACTTTACCTACCCACAGGCCAAATCGCTGACTGAACATATTTATCTGGCACAGCCTGTAGCAAAATTTTCTGAATCTGCATCAACGACGGCGCGGAATTCAAAAGTAAAAAATACTAAAAATAAACCAAATAACCCAGTAAAACAAAGCCTAAGTCAAAACAAAAATAAAGTATCGAAAAGCAATCTAAAAAATAATACGGCTGCTATCAGTAATAAAAAAACAGAAAGTATCAGTACACGAACCCACACTCCTAGTACTAATCCATTTGGATCATTAAATAATAATTAATAAGGAAAATCATGATGGCTAAACGTGAAAGTGTACAAAAAAAATTACAGCGTATTCGACCACCACGGGTGCAATTGACCTACGATGTTGAGGTAGGTGATGGCCGTGAAGTCAAAGAGTTACCTTTTGTAGTGGGAGTTTTGGGAGATTTTTCAGCAGCGTCTGAACTTGAAAAAACCAAGCTCAAAGATAAAAAATTTATCAATGTAGACTTGGAAAATATTGATGAGGTGATGCAGTCTCTGGCGCCTCGTGCCAGTTTTCAGGTGGAAAATAGTTTGACTGAAGAGAGTGGTAAAATATCACTAGATTTGGTTTTTAATGCAATGGATGATTTTCGGCCAGAACAGGTAGTCCAACAAGTCGAACCTTTGCGAAAACTGGTAGAAGCACGAGAACGTTTAACTGATTTACGCAATAAAATATCCAATAATGAACGTCTAGAAGATTTACTGGATGATATTTTAAAAAATACCGACCAAATCCGTAAAATGAGTATGGAGGCAGACAATGAATCACTCTAATGCTGCAACTACCACGAATGTTGCTATTGAAGAATACTCAATTCTGGACTCTATTGTTGAACGTAGTCGAATTGCGCGTAATGAAGAAGAACATGATCGGGCCAAAAGTTTGATTGGTGAGTTGGCCAAGGAAGTCATGGCCGGTACCGTTATAGTTTCAGACAATATGACCTTGGCTTTAGATAAACGCATTGCAGAAATTGATGCGCTTATTTCTACCCAGCTGAGCAAGATCATGCATCACGAGCAGTTTCAAAAAGTTGAGTCCACCTGGCGAGGGCTGTATTACTTTTGTCAGGAAACGCCATCACACTCTTTAATTAAAATTCGTATGTTGAATACGACCAAAAAAGAATTGATTAAAGATTTTCAAAGTGCCAGCGACTTTGATCAAAGTACTCTATTTAAAAAAATCTATGAAGAAGAATATGGTTCATTTGGCGGTGCGCCTTATGCGACCCTCATTGGTGACTTTGAGTTTGATCGCACACCTTCAGACCTGTATTTGCTCGAGCAGATTTCACATGTAGCATCAGCGGCACATGCACCGTTTCTCTCAGCTGCAAGTCCTTCCATGTTCGGATTGGAAACTTTTACTGATATTGATCGCCCACGCGATGTTTCTAAAATTTTTGAAACAGCTGAATATGTGCAATGGCGTTCATTCCGGGAAAGTGATGATGCTCGTTATCTGGCATTGACTATTCCACGAGTATTAGGCCGTTTACCTTATCATCCTAAAGATGGCAATACGACAGCAGGCTTTAACTATGTAGAAGAAGTTTCAGGTGAAAATCATAATGAATACCTGTGGATGAATGCTGCTTATGCTTTGGGGACGCGTTTAACCAATGCCTTTGATATGCATGGCTGGTGTGCTGCGATTCGTGGGGTTGAGGGTGGCGGTTTGGTCGAAGGTCTGCCAGTGCATACCTTTAAAACCAATGATGGAGAAATCATATTTAAGTGCCCGACTGAAATTGCGATTACGGACCGTCGTGAAAAAGAACTCAGTGATCTTGGCTTTATTCCATTAGTACATTGTAAAAATACCGATTATGCCGCGTTCTTCGGTGCCCAATCTACCCAAAAACCAAAGAAATATGATAACGATATTGCCAATGCCAATTCCGCATTATCCAGTCAGATACAGTACATTATGGCAGTCTCGCGAATCGCTCATTATTTAAAAGCAATGATGCGAGATAAGGTGGGAAGTTTTACATCTGCAGGAAATGTCGAAGCATTTCTAAACGACTGGCTGTCTCAATATGTACTTTTGGATGACGGTGCTTCACAGGAAGCCAAAGCACAGTATCCACTGCGTGAAGCTTCGATAAAAGTTGTAGAAAATCCGGATGAACCTGGACACTACAAATCTGTGGTCTTTTTGAGACCGCATTTTCAGTTAGACGAGTTGTCTGTATCTTTACGACTGGTCACTGAGTTACCGCAGTCGAGTCATTAAGACCGCTGCTAAAATTATAATAATATTTATAACAACAGGAAAATTATTAAAATGAAAGACATTTACATCCAGTTTCGCGGCAAATATAAAGTTGATGGTGAATCTCGTGATTCGGAACATAAAAGCTGGCTAGAAGCAAATTCTTGGTCGCACAACATTCGTCAGCCAAAATCTGCAACATCTTCTAGTGTAGGCGGTCATACTGCAGAACGGGTTGAACATTCCGACATGATTTTTATGAAAGATCTGGATGCAACCAGTCCAAAACTTTGGGAAGCATGTTCAGCAGGTTATACCTTCGATGAAGTACAAATCGATTTTTATCGCGCTAATGGTGACAAACGCGTTAAATACCTGCAAATTAAATTAAAACATGTACTGGTTTCTCAGGTTACTCCGATAGTAAATCAAGAAGGCGTTCCAACAGAAGCTTTTGGTTTGAAATATGCTGCAGTTGAGTGGACGTATAATCAACAAGATATTAACGGTACACAAAAGGGTGCCGTGACCAAGAAATGGTCACTATCAAATAATACTGCCTCTTATGCAGCGTAATTTGATCTTTTAGAGGCTGGTCCTGATCAGCCTCTCTCTTGATATTTATAAAAATAAATAAAATTAGACTATAACAATATGAATTTGGATCAGCTTTATCCTTACGGATTTAGAACAACATTATTTGACCGTCTCTTGTCTCAGGATACTCAAAGTTCTCAAGGCCTTTCTTTACAGGCGTTGAGAGAGTCGGTGGCTGCCGATCTCGAAGATTTATTAAATAGCCGTATGGCTAATCTGGATACGATGGTTAATGGTTATGATCAGGTCAAACGTTCAATTCTTCAATTTGGCATCATTGATTTTGTGGGGCTCTCAACAGCGAATCCAATGGAACGGGATAAAATCTGCCGCTCGATTGAACAGTCTATTCACGCGCACGAACCTCGTTTAAAGCAGGTTAAAGTCGAGATGCTGATGGATGAGCATAACAGGGGAAGTCTGTGTCTCAGTATTCATGCATTCTTAAATATTTATCCCCTATATGAACCGGTAATTTTTGACGCATTCCTCAAGCCTACTACGCAACAATACGTAATTTTGTCTAAAACATCAGCAGGTGTGCTGTGATCGAAGAATTATTACCTTATTACGAAAAGCAATTACAGGAATTTGGGCAACAATCACGAGAGTTTGCCAATAAATACCCAAAAATTGCCCAACGCCTTTCGTTGAATCAAGAGCAGATTGATGATCCGCATATCGAAAGACTGATTCAGGCATTTTCCCTGATTTCTGCCCGGATCGATAAGAAACTGCACGATAGTTATGAAGTATTTACACGTGCTATTTTTGAGGTGATGTTTCCACAGTACCTTAAACCTTTTCCAGCATGTTCAGTGGTCAGTTTTGACGATGCCATTAAAATCCGACAGCTTAAAAGTAGCCAGCAGATTCCCAAGCAAACTGTATTAAAATCAAAAAGTATCCGTGGGGTACAGTGTGAGTATCGTACGACAAACCAGGTTAATTTATTACCAATCGCCTTAAAATCTGTTAATTTTAAAACGCATGCTTCGACTCATGTTCATTTAAATCGAAATGCAACCTTGAGCTTTGGTTTTGAAATTTTTAACCAGCAGCAGCGACTGTTGGAACAACAAAAATTACCTATTTACCTGGATGCAATTTCCAGCTTTCCATTGCAAGTACTAGATTGTATTTTTAAGCCAGAGACTGGTTTTTCTGTAATAGTACAGAATCAAGAGATTGATATTCAAAATCCATTTGAACTAATGGGATTTACTGAAGCGGAAAGTGCGCTCCCAGTTGATCAACATACTCATCATGCCTATCGTTTATTAATCGAGTATTTTTGCTTTCCAGAAAAATTTAATTTTCTTAACCTCAATCTGAGTTTTTTAAGAGAATTAAATATAGAAACCGCAGAATTTGAGCTACACATTCATTTTAAAATAAATCTGAATGATCAAGCTATGATCAGAAATTATTCAGAATTAAATAGCGCTAATTTCAAATTATTTGCGACACCAGTTATAAATTTATTCCCTAAACAGGCTGAGCCACAAAAAATTGATCATCTGCGCCTGGAATATTCATTAATAAGTGATGTACATCATCCTGAATATTTTCAGGTATATGCGATCACCGAAATGAAGTTATTGAGAGAGAAACGCGAGAACAGTCAAAAAACTTATCCCGTATTACCTTTTTTTGCCATGAGTCATTATCATCAGGCTGATGCTCAATTTTATTATCACCTGTTGCCCGAGCAAAGTAATACCAGGCATACAGAACTGAAATATTCGATTATTTCCAAATCTTTAGAACCACAAAAAATTTCATCAGACTTTATCAGTATGCAGTTGTTATGCAGCAATCGGGATTTACCGTATGAAAGTTATAACAAAGATCAGAATAACTTATCTCTCAATGACAATAGTTTGGCACGTAAAGCCATATTATTAAAAAGACCCAATTTACCTTATTGTTTTGATCAAAAGCAGCAAGAACAGTGGCGAATTATCTCGCATTTATCATTGAATAATCTTTCTTTAATGAAAGCAAATGCAGTCAGTCACATTAAGGAATTACTTGAACTGTATAACTTGCCGCAATCCAAAGACAACCGGCTAATTATTAATTCAATTCAATCGATCCAGTTTTCTCTGAGCCAGAAGTTGCGTGAGCATAAACCATTTCCACTTTTTGTACGGGGTGTCAAAGTTGAAATCCAGATCGATCCAGAAGTCTTTAGAGGAGCCAGTCTGTATATCTTTGTGCAACTTTTAAATCATATTTTTAATTTGAAAGTTCAAATGAATAGTTATGTGGATATGCACGTCATAGATTCAAAGTCAAAACAGGAGTTATACCAATGCATACAGAATGTTGGTGGCAAAAGGCTTCTGTAGTTGATCGGCTCTTTCAGCAGCCGACCAGCTTTGAATTTATTCAAGCCACGCGATTATTAAGACATGCACCTGCACGGAACAGACATCAAGGATGGAGTAAATCATTTGAATTTATTAGTTCACTCAATCTTAATTTTCCAACTTCTGAAATTGAATCATTGCAATGTCAAGATCATAAAGTTCAGATGACCAATTTAATCGTGGGGTTGACTGGCGTACAGGGCGTATTGCCTTATATCTATACACATAAAATTAAACAGAGTACCGGGGCACAACGAGAAGAAAGCTTACACTTTCTCGGACTGTTTAATCATAAATTGTCTGCACAATATGTCGATGCCTGTCTGAATTATCATTTACCACTGCGTTATGAAATTGAGCATGAAAATCATTATCTAAACATGCTTCATGCTTTGAGTGGCTATAGCGGTCAACAACATGAACAGCAACCTATAGATGACTATTTTGCTGAGTTTTCAGGCTTGATGCAGGGGCAAAATAATACCCATTATGCGTTAAGCAGCATATTGTCTTGTATTTTTAAATATCAATTTAAGATTAATGAGTTTATTCCGGAAAGCTTTCAACTGGATGATCAGCAAAAAAGCGGTTTGGGAGCTTTGCAACCAGTTTTACTGGGAATCAACAGCTTCTGTGGAGAGACCATTCAGCAAATTGATGAAAAAATTGAAATCGTCATTGGTCCATTAAAACGTGAAGACTATATAAATTTTTTATCTGAAGGAATACATAGCGCCAAATTGAAACAGTTACTTCAAACCTGGTGTAGCCCGACCATGTTAGTGGATCTTCGGTTGATTCTAGACAAAGATGAATTATGCCCAGCCCAACTTGGAGAAGTACATTCGATGGGGCTAGCCAGAGGAGCTTTATTAATGCTGAATCCGGCAATCCACAATGCGGAAACCTGCTATAGCCTGATAGGAAAAATGTCATGATTAAGCGTATTATTCAGACTTTTATAGTTTTATCCGTTTTAAACAATGTTCTTGTCATTTATTACTGGCGAGATACTCAATACGATCCATCAAATATTGATTTCCTATTATATTTTGGCATTTTACCTTTGTTAATTTGCTTGTTGTTATTAACACCTTATTTTATTTATAAAGCTGTAAAATCCTATAAACAAAGACAGCAAGAACAAAAGGATAGGGCTCATAAATCTCTTCAAGCACAACAGCAAGAATTAGAAAATAAAGAAGAATTGGATCAAGCGATTGAGGATTACACGCTCAATATTTTTTCAGCTGCCGCTTGGCACAGTTTTGGCGAAAATGCAGAGATCTTGCAGCACATGAAGCAGTTCAAGAGTCCTGAGCTGGACTCAGAACTGCTAAATCGTTTTGGTCTACCTATATTGACATATCGCATTCATTCTGTGGACCGCTTACTTGAAGAAAACAGAACTAATGAAGAAATGCTTCCGACATTACGGGAACAACGAATTCAACAGTTGATTCAACAACAACTCCAACAGCATGAAGAAAGTCTGAGCTTAATTTCGGAACAGTTAAAACGTTCAGCACTATTTTATGATCACGAACTGGCTTATCAATATCGAATGCATCCGGGATGGATACAGGAAAACTACTGTGAAGATGAAGAAAATATTGCCTCTAATCCAACAGCAGCAAGTCGATTAAATAGGCTGAATCTGCATATTTTATTGGTGGATCATATGACTGGGGATTGGAGTGATCTCTATCAAGAGCAGCTTATAAGTCAAATTCAACAACAATATGCATTGCTGCCTGCCCAAATTCATATCGAGTTTCATTTCCTGTCTGCTGATCGTGCTTATTCAGCGTTACTAGATTTAGTACAGGAAATTTCAGGTCAATCACATGAGATCAGCTTGATCATTATGGCGGATTCTGAAATTGATCAGGATTGTCTGGATCAGCAATTTTGGCAAAATGAAGAGTATATTGCTGCAGAATATACTGCCAGCTGGTGTTTATCCGCACATGACTTAGAGGTTGAGGGGATGATGCCTTCACGAATATTGACTCTCAGCAAGTACGTCACTGACCTATATGCGTACTTGGGTCAGAATCAGGTTGATCTGTCCTATCAGCTGGAACAGGCACATCCTTTTTTAGTTTTCTTAGATGAAGCCACTCAGTCTAAAACAATGAAAATAATACAAGAAAAATTTACTAATATTGATTTTGAGCCGGAGCATACCATTTATCCTCAAAGCTATTTGGGGCATACCCAACAATTGGCAGCAGTTTTTGCAGCGATGATGTCATCATATCTATACGACAATGTCATTACAATAAGCTATAGCACACAACAAGAATCAAGCTATTTATGTTTTAAAAATAAAGAAAGTGATCAACTGAATGAAATCTCATTAGTAGCCTAACTATTTATAAAAATTAAAGAAGAAAGAGATAAAAGTGAATACATTATTTTATACAGTCCTGGGGTATGTCTGGCAGTACATTAGCAACCCTAAAACAATGATGGCCTTATCCTTTTTAGTGGTCATTATTTCTATAAAAAATACGGTTTCTGATCGCATTTTCTGGATATTGCTGACCGTCTATGTCGCCATATTAATAGGCTGGGGGATTTATACACTTATCCGGTGTTATCTGCATACTAAAAAGGGTGAAGAAATCGAGACTGCCTTATCTCAAGGTTTTGCAGCTGAAAGCAAATACAATAATAAAGAAGAACTTCAGCAGATCAGTCAGCAAGTCAAACAATCTATTCAGTTGATTCGTAAGTTAAAATTAGACGATCGTAAGGGTCACGCGGCACTGTATGAACTTCCTTGGTATATGGTCATCGGTAACCCGGCGGCTGGGAAAAGCTCGGCGATTTATCATTCCGGTTTGCGGTTTCCTTTTGAAGAAACTCATCAGAAAATGGTCTCTGCCGGACTTAGCGGAACTCGAAACTGTGACTGGTTTTTTTCAACTCAGGGTATTTTCCTGGATACAGCCGGACGCTATTCAGTCTACCCGGAGGACCATTCTGAATGGTTAGGCTTTTTAAATATTCTCAAGAAAAATCGTTCTAAAGCGCCCGTAAATGGTCTTATTGTGATCGTAAGTATCGCTGAGTTGGTCAATCAAAGTCCGGAGAAATCTCTACAACTGGCCAAGAATCTGCGTGCCCGTATTCAAGACCTGACTGAACGTCTAGAAGTTTTTGCGCCAGTTTATTTGGTATTTTCCAAGATGGACCTGATTGCCGGCTTCACGGAATTTTTTGATTGTTATCAAGGACAAGAATTGGATCAGGTTTGGGGCGCAACGTTGGCTTATCAACCAGACT
Organism: Acinetobacter lwoffii; assembly: GCF_024129115.1. Lineage (GTDB taxonomy): Bacteria > Pseudomonadota > Gammaproteobacteria > Pseudomonadales > Moraxellaceae > Acinetobacter > Acinetobacter lwoffii_T. Next base: position 4,049 of record NZ_JAMXXO010000009.1, on the reverse strand, counting down.
CGAGTGAAAATGCTGTTCAGCTATTTGAAAAGCATTATGGCATTTTATATGAGGGTCTGAAAAATGTAAGTATGACCCATTTAACCCGTCGGCATTCACAGCATATTTCACCCAGTGTAATGACCTTTCCACTGGAATTTAAGAGTCTCAAACCGGTATTAAGAACCTTTATTTCCACTTTATTTCAAGACAATCCTTATCAGTTTAAACCGGTTTTTCGTGGATTTTATTTTACCAGCGCCTTACAGGAAGGCTCCATTGAAAGTCCAATGACAGAACAGATTGCTGAGGACTTTCATCTGATCCGCAGCGATAATCATGATCTTGGCCTGTCTAAAGAGTCTGTATCACAGAATCATGGTTATTTTCTGAAAGGTTTATTTTCTGAAGTGATTCTTAAAGATAAAAATCTGGTGAAGCAGCATATTAATCCGGCACGAAAACGCCGACGCTTTATGGCTTTTACTGGTGCTTTACTTACTGTATCGATGGTGTTGAGTCTGTGGGTGTGGTCTTATCGAAATAATCAGCAATTAATGGAAGAAGTTCAGGCGGACCTGAATAAGGTCGTACAGATGCAGAAACAGTCAGGAACGGAGCTGGTCACACAAATCGATGCATTATTAATTTTGCAAGCTCATCTACAACAGTTAGATCAATTTGATCAGAAGCGCCCATTAAAATACAGTTTTGGTCTATATCAAGGACAACAGATCAGGGAGAAACTGCAAGCTGAATATCTTAAAGGAATTGAGCAATTAGTATTGCAGCCCAGCCAGCAAAATATTGCAGAATATCTACAACGGGTAAAAAACAATGCAGCAGTTCTTAAAGAAAATCATATTCATGTGCAAATTAATCCGACTGCACAAGTTCAGCAACTCGCATTAGAACCATCTGACCAAAATCCGCAAGATGCTTATAATGCACTTAAAACATATCTGATGTTGAGTAACCGTAAATCTATAGATTCCAGTCATCTCAGCGATCAGTTGACACGTTTTTGGCGGACTTGGCTGGATCAGCATCGTGGTCAGCTGCCACGTGCTGAAATGCTGCAAAAGGCCGAGCAGTTACTTAGCTATGCCATGACACTGACAGATTCGAGTTCATTTCCCCAGCTGGATTCCGATACTGTTCTGGTTGAACAGACTCGCCAGGTTTTAACCGCGATGATGACCGGAGTGTCTGCACGAGATCGTGTATATAACAAAATTAAAATGCGGGCTTTGGTACGTTTTCCTGCATTAACGATCAAACAGATGGTCGGGGAGAATGCTCAGACAACCATGTTGGGAAGTTATGCCTTACCCGGTTTTTATAGCTATCAAGCCTGGAACGAATATGTACAACCTGCCATAGAAACCGCGGCGCAAAGCCCAACTGAAAGTAAAGATTGGGTACTTAATACATCACAGTCTGATGATTTGAGTTTTAGTGGCAGTCCTGAACAAATTCGACGCCAGCTGACTGAAATGTATAAAAAAGAATATATCAGCGAATGGCGTAAATTCTTGGGTGCCATTTATTATGCCAAGGCCGGTGACTTTAATCAGCAAACATATCAGATAGATATTCTTGGCGAACCAGAAAACTCACCGATTCGTAAAGTCATACAACGGGTAGCGCAAGAAACCAGCTGGGATAATCCAATGGTACAAGCTGAGTTGGCGGTTCCACAAAAAGGTTTTATTGCCTGGTTTAAACGTAAGATATTGCAACGTCATGATGGCAAGTTGGCACAGAATTCTGCATCGACTTTCTCTCAGGGGATGATTGCCAAAGACTTTCAGATCTTCTACCAGATTGTACGTACACGAGATGATTTGCAGAACCGGTCGCTGCTGGATGAGTATATGCAATCTCTGGCCAAGATACGGAGTCGCTTTAATGATCTAAAAAGTTCTGGAGATATTGGTCCGGCGAGCATGATGCTCCTTAAGCAGACCGTTGATGAGCAGAATTCTATCTTTAATATCACTCAAAAGTTTGTGGATGAGAAAATGTCGGTAGGAACCCATGAGCTGGATCAACAGCTGATTAAAAAGTTGTTTAGTGTTCCTCTCACACGTTCCTTTGAAAGTCTGATGCTTCCGGCACAAGCTGAAATGAACGAACTCTGGCTAATACAGGCCTATCAACCATTTAATGCAAATTTATCGCAAAAATATCCGTTTAGCAGTCAAGGTAGCTTACAGGCAACCTCTCAAGAAATTAATCAGATTTTTGGTGAAAATGGCAGTATTTCCCGTTTTGTCAAAGAGCATCTTGATCCCTTAGTGATCCGTCGTGGCTATAGCTTAAGCTCGAAAACCTGGCAAGATTTAGGGCTTAATCTAAATCCTGTGTTTGTTGCAAACTTTCAAAATTATGTCGCGCCTGTGAATGGTATGGCAACTGGTGAGTTAAATAATACCAGTCGTCAGGCAGTGAGACCCAATCAATCTAATTTCCAGGTTTACCCACTGGAACAGGCTCATTTATTGGCTTATACCATTGATATTGATGGACAAAGAATGCTATTTGAAAACGGAATTCAACAATGGGTGAATTTTATCTGGCCAAATTCCGGCGCAATTCCAGGCGCACGGATCACGGTGATTGATTTGGAAGGGAAGACCCATACCATTTTTGATGAGCCTGGGGAATATGGAATCAATCGTTTGATTGATAGTGCTCAGCGTACACAAAAAGGCAATATTTTTGAGATGGTCTGGCGCAGTAAAGAGAATCCTGAACTATTTGTGAAGACCAATTTTCGTTTGGTGAGTGGAAATAATGCAAGTTCTATCGGAAGTAATCCAAGTTATAGCAATTTACAGTTGGTGGATCAGGTTGTTTCGAATAAAGCAGTAAGAGTGGTCGCAGCACAGAATACGACGATGTCAGGAAAAACAGCTCAGATAACTAAGACGACTGCTGCAAACACAGGAACTTTAGCGCCATGATACTCATCAATCATATTGTAAATGGATCACGTGGGTGAATTGATATGAATTAAAAACAACCAATTTTAGTGTAGAAAATAATTCAAGGTTGGCGGTACTAGAATAGTCTTTAACTGAGAGTCAGATAAGCCTGACTCAAAGCATTAAATTAATTAAATAAACATTTATAGAAGCATAAAATGAAAATAAAAAATAAATACTTAAAGTTAAATAAAATCATTATTTTATTCTGTTTTTTAATTGGTTTTAATGTGCATGCACAACCTGTAATTGCTGAAGGTAATGTACCGAATAACAGTAGTAAGCAAGCTATTTTGGCGAAATTGTATTCAATTTATGGTCAGGAAAATGTGATAGATCGCATTCAGATTCGTCAAGTAGTAGCACCAACGGATTGGTCAAATATAGTCACTGATGTGATTAATGAAGACCTTAAAAAGGTTAAACACGGAATGTTAACAATTAAAGGTTCTGATATTCAGCTAACGGGTAAAGTATCAAATTCTTATGAAATTCATGATACTACAGAAAGATTTAAGGGTTTAACACCCGAAAATTACCGTTTAAATGCACAGCTTTCAGTCAATCAGGCAGAACAGAAGATTATTGATGCTGCATTAAAGAACCGGATTATTGAATTTGAATCTGGCAGTGCAATATTAGCAACTTCAGGTATACAGATACTGGATGAAATGGTCAGTGCCTTAAATAAAGTTAGCGGAAAAAAGATACGGATTATTGGACATACGGATAGTTCAGGCGATACTAATAAAAATCTCATGTTGAGTCAGCAACGTGCAGAAGCAGTAAAAGCTTATTTAATCGCAAAAAATCTTCCAGCGCATTTACTGAGTACTGAAGGTTCAGGTTCAAGTAAACCTGTAGCGGATAATGCAACAGCTGAGGGTCGTAAGAGAAATCGTCGGATTGAATTTGAAGTGCTTTAACGTTTAAGTTGCTTGAGCAGCTATAAGTATATGGTGAATGACCTGTATGAGTATATTAATAGTTGTTATTCACCAATTAAAATGTCTATGCGATAAACCATTTAAAATGTCCTGTTTTTAACCACAAGAGTCAAGCACAGGATTTAACTTTCTT